>JANQHA010000090.1 GCA_028282865.1 Oligoflexales bacterium | reverse complement strand
CCATTCCAACGCCTCTACCCGAGACATCAGTGACTTGCTCCTTGGTTGAAAAGCCGGCGTGAAAGATTAGGTTAGTCGCTTCATCATCCGAAATTTCGGCATTCTTAGCTAAAATTTTCTTTTCCTTGGCTTTCTTGACAAGTTTTTGACCATCGATTCCGCCACCATCATCGATGATGTAAAATACTAGCTTACCCTCTTCATGGATGGCTGATAACTTGATCGTACCTTTTTCTGGCTTGCCATTTTTAACTCGATCTTCGGCAGCTTCGATTCCGTGGTCAACCGCATTACGAATTAAGTGGACAAGTGGATCACTGATATTATCAAGGACTGTTTTATCTACCTCGACCTCTTCACCGATGCTAACGAAGTTGATTTCCTTGTCGAGAGCTTTGGAAGTATCTCGAACAATTCTGGACAATTTCTGAAACACAGGTTTCGCTGGTACCATTCTCAAGCTCATGGCAGTATCTTGGACCTCTACTGCTATCTTTCCTAATTGACTAAGTGACTGCTGAAGCTGCCTATCAATCACATCAGAAACTTGCTCAGCCATCACCGACTGTAGAATAGTCATCTCGCCAACGGCATTTAGTAGCTTATCTATTTTCGCCTGACTAACTCTGATCTTTTCATCGACTGCTACTTTCTGTCCAGAGCCTGCCGCTGCGTTTGGGACATCAGGAACAACAGTAAGCTTTTCAGTTGGCTTTGGCTCCTCAGCTGCAACCGGCTGCTGCTCTGCTGGGGTTTCAGACTCATCACTAGCAGCGCTTGGAGCTGCTTCCACTGGCGCTACTACAGCTTGCTGTTCAGTTGCTTGACCCTCACCTTCATCACCAAATGCGCTGGCATCTGGAACCGCTTCAATGGGAGCCGCCAGCAACTCTTCGTCAGAAGGAAGCTCTTCCTCAGCTGTTTCTTCTTCAGTAACTTCCTCTTGCTCTTCCACATGCTCCTCCTCTTCAACAGCCTGCTCTTCTGCCTCTAGTTGCTCGGGTTCTTCTGCTTCTGCCGAATCCGTCGCTTCTGCAGCTGCATGAAGTGCAGTGACGAACTCAGCTGAGTCATGAGTTGCCTCAGGGTTCGTCGCTAGGTCTGCTAACATAGCTTTAATATGATCATTACACTTAAGTAGAACACTTACGATGTCGCCACTAAGTTGAAGTTCTCGATTCTTTAACTTAAGAAGAAAGTGCTCTAGTTCATGGGTAAATTCACCTACTGAAGTGAACCCCACAGCTAATGCACTGCCCTTTAAGCTATGAGCATTTCTAAAGATGTGATCGAGTACTGAGTCTTCAACCGAGTCAACATTCTCCTCTAAAGTCATATAAAGCTCTTCAGCTTCTTCGACTAAGAGTTCAGCCTCTTCCAAAAACGTCATTTTTAATTCTAATAATTCATCCACAATACACCCCTGTATATATAGGCCCTAGATGCCTATGGGGGTTATTCGGAGTAGGGAGAAAGCTCTTTAGTAAAGAGCTTTCTTTTATACGTAAGCGGTTAAAATAATAAAGATATTTTTTGAAATTTTCATTATATCGGAATCAGCTATCAGCTTGCTATTGCCTTCTTAGCCGACCTGCTCTTTTGCCAGCCTTCCAACCAAAATACAAACGAACTAGCAATGAATGTCGAAGACCAAGTCGCCGCAATCACCCCAATCGCCATGGCAGCGGCAAAATTCCAAATTTGTGCTGAACCAAAGATTAGCACCCCAATAAGCGCCATAATCGTCGTAATCGAAGTATTTATAGTCCTAGAAAGGGTTTCACTGATTGAAAAGTTAATATTTTCCTTCAGGAGCCTTTTGGGGTGAAGAAGAATATTTTCCCTAATTCGATCGTATATCACAATAGTGTCGTTCACAGAGTAGCCAACTACCGTCAAGAGCGCAGCAACTGAAGTCAGATCGAAAGATCGTCCAAATATGATGTAAAACCCTAAGATAATAAAGACATCATGAACCATTTTGACAATGGCTCCCGGTGCAAACCTCATATCAAACCGAAATCCGATGTATATAAAGACGCCTATAAGGGCCCATAAGACCGATAAGGCCCCTTGACTACGAAGCTCCTTACCAATCTGAGGACCGACAAAGTCAACTCGTTGAATATCTGGTACAAATTCTGCTAACTCCTTTTTAAAGACTTCGCTCAGGTTCATCGCAGCTGACTGGCCACGACCGTCAGTCTCCCCCTTGTCAAATCGAAGCAGATACTTCTTGGAAGAACCCTCAAGCGACTGAGGTGTCAAATTTTTGACACCTGCTTTTTCGCCAGCTACTCGGATATCTTTAGAACTGATATCCTTTCCAAAGAACACTTCCATTTCGGTGCCACCAGCAAAATCTACTGACCAGTTAACCCCTTTTAAGCTTCCGGTCCCAATAACGACGGCAGCAATCACAACACCAATGATCGAAGCCAATCTCCCAAAATCAACAAAGTTCAAACCAAGATCGGTGAACCTGGCTGAGCCACTACCTCCGAGCCATTGCCGTACTTTAGAGTCCGAGGACTGCAAAGCAAGCTTTAGCTCAAAAAACATACGAGTACAGTAGAGTGATGTGA
>JANQHA010000255.1 GCA_028282865.1 Oligoflexales bacterium | reverse complement strand
TCCCAAATATAGAGCCAAAAAACTTGATCGAAAGCTTCGATGAGGCTGCAGTAGGATAGCTTTCCCCGGGTTTTGCAAACCACTAAACAGCTCTTTTTTAGTCCGGTAAAATGAGTTTAAAACGCCACTTTTCTTGCGAAACACCACGACCTGATGAAACCCAAAGTCCGTGAAGCATCTTTCACCAAGCTCGGTTGTAATCATATGATGGCGAGCATGAGGAAAAGCCTTCATCGCCAATTTGCATGCGGCGGATGTAAGAACAATGTCTCCCAAAAAACCAGTTTGTAACCAAACGATATCCGTCGGTTCAGAGCTTACCATTAAAAACCGTCCGAAAAATTAAGGCATCTTCACCATCTGAGTAATAGTTAGACCGTCGACCGGTCTGTTTCATCCCGTAGCTTTCGTAAAACTTCACTGCACCTGCGTTGCTAGGACGAACCTCCAAAAGCAACTCTACATGATTCAGCTCCGAGCACATAGTCCTAACCATTTCCCGGAACAAAATGCCCCCTATCCCCTTAAGCCGCTTACTCGGATCGACAAATAAATAGATAAGTTCAGCTTGATCATCAATGAGCTGGTACAGTATCAACCCACTCCAAACATCAGGTTTCTCCTCATAATACCGAAGTGAGACATGAGCCCTCGCAACACTCTGCGATACCATTTCAACTGGCCAAAAATCGTTTTTCTCAGTCCAAAAAGATGCAATGCGCTGTAAAGCAGCATATTCATTGGGGTACCCACGATAAAGTTTGGTCTGTTTCATATCACCGACTTGACGGGTGTATTTCCTGGTAGCTCATACTGCCATCAAAATACCTTACCACCGCACGTTCTTCTAAATCTTTCAACCATTGACTAAACCGTAAGGTTCTAACCATAGTAGTAGAGTTTCTGCCATCTTGAATTGCCGCCTGACGCTGCTTACTGCGACGAAACGCTTCAATACGTAGCGTTATATTAAAATTATCAAGCTCGTTTCCTGGAGCCACAACCAACCTCTGCAAAGCGCTCATCGCAGCACTATCAACCGCTCTTCGTTTAGAAAATATTTCTTTGGCTTTCGCCAGCATCTGAGCAGATGCCTGAAAACTACTTAACCGAACTGCCTCCTGATTCACAATCATGTCCACTCGAAACTCTTCTAGCAGAGCATACCAACTCTCAGGTCCGGCCGTTCGAATCATCTCACGACCGCTGAGCATATCTTTAAATAGCATATAAAGTTCTAACTGACGTTGAGTGTACGGAACGTGATCAATCTCCATTATCACGCGATCACCAAGCTGACCTTGGGAAGAATCGTATTGGGCAAAAATATTTCCAGATGTAAAAAAAATATTTATCACAACCACAAATACTTGCATACCAACACTCATAGATAACCATACAAAAGTTCAATCACTGCACATTATTCTACCATATCGACACGGTATTAACTTAAATTTTAGTATCACACTAACAAGTCAAGTTATTTTTTTTAGTATTTCGAAACTTAAAACGCTTGACAATAATGTTTCACAACGTAATGATTTATCTAATCGTTAAATAAAGTTATAAAGAAGTAAACATTAATGTCTTACGGGGGATTACATGAACAAGGCAGAACTAGTTGAATCAATTTCAAAAGTAACTCAACAAACAAAAGCTGACACTGAGCGGTACCTCGATGCTTTTATCGATACTGTTACTAAGAATGTCAAAAAGAAAGACGGCGTCAAGCTTGTTGGCTTTGGAACTTTTACAGTTTCACAACGCAAAGCAAGAGTTGGCCGCAACCCACAAACCGGTGAAGAAATCAAAATTCCAGCTCGTAGAGTACCGGTATTTCGTCCAGGCAAAGAGCTTAAAGAGTCTGTACGTTAATTAGTTAGACGATATAACTAATAACTTAAAATCCCCCGCTTCTGTTGACAACAGACGGGGTTTTTTTATGACGTCCGTTTGAAGTTTATAGAGATTGCGCCAATCCCATAACTAACCAGGAATGCTTGACACTACTTTAATGCTGAAAGTCTTCGGCTTCATCTAGGAAGTCGACTAATCGTAGTTTTGTAAATTGTTCAGCCGAAACTAGCTGCAATTCCCCGTCTCGCTCTCCGTCTTCTTCTAACGCTAAAAGGTATTGTCCGCCGTTAGAACCAGGGTGGTAGTTTAAAACAATCCACATCTCTTTTTGCGATAGATCAAAAACCCTAAAAGGAACCATCATTATTAACCCCAAAAAAATTCATCTAATATAGGTGACAGCTTACTAAATGCTCCGAGCTTGAGCCAAGGTCTTTTTGCTGCGGAACCACTTCCCTACAGATATCCTTAGCAAAAGGGCACCGCGTGTGGAAAGAACAGCCATTAGGTGGGTTGATTGGCGAGGGAACATCCCCTTTTAGCTCAATCCGATCTGGCACCTTTGTTGGGTCAGGAACGGGAATCGCGGAAAGTAAGGCCTGGGTATAGGGATGCTTTGGCTCTCTATAAAGATCAGAAGATTCGGCCTTCTCAACCAGCTTGCCCAAATACATCACCCCGACATCATGACTGACATGCTGAACAACCGCCAAATCATGGGCGATAAACAAAAATGATACACCGAGTCGCTCCTGCAGATCAGAAATCAAATTTAACACCTGAGACTGTACCGAAACATCCAAAGCCGAAACAGGTTCGTCTGCCACTATAAGCTTAGGACCTAAAACTAAGGCACGAGCAATGCCGATACGCTGTCTCTGACCTCCAGAAAACTCATGAGGATAACGATTCAGCACTTGCTTGCGAAGCCCCACAATATCCATAATCTCCAAAATCTTTTGATCACGACTCGAGGGGGTCCCCAAGCGATGGGTGTCTAGGGGCTCTCTTAATATGCTATGAATGGTCATTCTAGGGTTTAAGGATGCAAAAGGATCCTGAAAGATGATTTGCATGTCACGCCTAAGTGCTTTCATCTCACTATGTGACTGCCCTAAAACATCCTTACCTTCAAATAAAACTTGCCCTTCGGTAGGAAGCTGAAGCCGCAAAACGCTGCGACCTAAAGTCGATTTTCCGCAGCCAGATTCGCCCACTAGACCTAAAGTTTTACCTGCCTCAAGACTAAAGCTAACCCCATCTACAGCCTTTACATGATTAACAACCCTACGAAAAATACCGCCCTTGATAGGGAAGTATTTCTTGAGGTTTTTTACTTCAAGAAGCTTTCCTGTCACTGAGCCACCCCATCATTAGGAAAAAAACAGGCCACCCTTTGCTGCCCCCCCTGTCCATCCAGTTTAGGCTGTTCCTCTCGACACCGGCTTTGCACTTTTGGGCAGCGGTCCGCGTATAAACAGCCTTTCGGTAAATGCAATAGATCAGGAACCTTGCCTTCGATAGTGGGTAGTCGTCTTAGCTTCCGCTCACGAACAACCGGAATGGATTTAAGTAGGCCCTCGGTATAAGGATGGCGCGGATTGCTAAAAACCTCCTCGACCGGAGCTGCTTCAATGACCTGACCACAATACATAACTAAAACCCGTTTACAAGTTTCAGCAATCACTCCCATATCGTGGGTTACTAAAACGACCGCCATACCAAAGTCTTTTTGAAGTTTCGCCATCTCACCCATCACTTGGGCCTGAGTCGTAACATCAAGAGCTGTAGTCGGTTCGTCGGCTAGTAGCAGATCTGGCCCACACGATAAAGCCATAGCGATCATGACACGTTGACGCATCCCTCCTGAAAGTTCATGCGGGTA
>JANQHA010000213.1 GCA_028282865.1 Oligoflexales bacterium | reverse complement strand
GCCCAAAGTACGGGGTTTTCGACATTGTGAAACCAGCTAAGATAAAAACCTGGAAACAGAATAAAAGTCACTCCAACACTAATGATGTAAAGGCAAGCAATCTGCAAACCACTCCAGACTGCGGCCTCTGCCCTATTTGGGTCGTTATCTCCTAAATGTTGACCGACCAAAACCGAAACACCTTGACCAACTCCCATTGTTGGAAGAATTGCTAGCAGCATAATAGTCACAGCAATCCCACTTGCAGATAATGCGGCATCTCCGTTTGGCATCTGCCCGACGATAATTAGAAAAACAGTAAAAGCTAATCCCTCAAGAGACCACTGCAAGCCACTTGGAAGACCGTATTTAAGGAATTGTTTCATGAGCTTCAAGTTAAAATGCCACCCGGCTCTTATAGAATATTTTTCTTCATTAGCTTTTCTAAATGCAAGAGAAAGGGCGAAGGTTGCAGCGGCAGTATTAGCAAGAGCAGTCGCATACCCGGCCCCGGTGATACCTAACGCTGGGAATCCAAAATTCCCAAAGATCAGTAGGTAGTCAAAAATAACATTTGCTACCAAACCCACTCCATTAATCCAAATAATCACTTGAGTTCTACCTAGGCCAGTATAAAAACCACTGACGGCAGCGACAATTGCGGTAGGAAGAGCCGAAAAACACAGTGCAGAAAAGTATTTATCTTCTAGGATCATCATATTTTTTGAATGACCCATAAAGCTAAAGATATCGCTCGAGGCAATGATTAACAAAAGGAACAGTAGTCCCCCAATAATACTCAAATAGATCGACTGCCAGATAAGAGGACCGATTTCACGCTCTCTGTTAGCTCCTAAATACTGAGCAACAAAAGTCATTGAATAGCCTGCGGTTTGCTGGAGCAGTGCCATCGGGGTCCAAAAAACTCCCATCACCGCTACAGCAGCACCTAGTGAATCAGTAGAAAAATTCCCGAGCATGATACGGTCTATAGTGAGTTGAAGGTTCCAAAAACTATTGGCAATGATCAACGGTAAAGAAATCCGTAGGACTTCGGACCAGCCGGGATAACGATTCTTTTTTAGTAAATTATTATCAACTTCCATGTTTTTACTTTTTTGTAGAAACTTCCTGTAATACCGCTAAGTAGGAAGTATGTTAAAGTTCAATATACTCACTAAGCTTACCTATGCTCACTGAGAGCTAGGTAGCCCGATCTAATCAATCATGTTAACTTTTAAGTCGATAGCCAGTTTTAAAAATCCATCGCACTGTCAAGATGCATACTAATAAGAATAGAGTGATCATAGAAAGGCTAACTTCCAAGCTAACATCGGCCCTCCCATAAAAGCTCCAACGAAAACCACTGATAAGATAAACCACCGGGTTAAACATCGATATCTTTTGCCAAAGTGGCGGTAACATTTTTATAGAGTAGAAACTTCCACCTAAAAAAGCTAACGGCGTGATGACCAACAAAGGAATCAGCTGCAACTTCTCAAAGCCGTCGGCCCATATCCCGATGA
>JANQHA010000193.1 GCA_028282865.1 Oligoflexales bacterium | reverse complement strand
GATGATTTCTGCGTTTCAAACTTTACTAGACGAAAAACGCGGAGTGATAAGGGCAGAAATTACTACTGCAGTTGATATCAACGATCAGGATATTCGAACAATAGCTGATGGGATTGCAAACAAATCACGTGTAGACGTAAAAGGTACGGTCGATGCAAGTATACTCGGTGGCATGATTGTTAGGATCGGTCATGATGTTGTTGATATGAGCTTAAAGCGACAGTTAGATCTCTTAGCTAAGGTATAGGATAGAGGGTTTATGGAAAAGATTAGGGTTGAAGAAGTTAGTAAGATTATCAGTGAGCGCATTGAAAATTTTGGTGCTGCGGCACAATTAGAAGAGACTGGAACCGTTTTAGCTGTTGGTGATGGTGTTGCTCGAGTATACGGCTTAGATAAAGCTATGGCCGGCGAACTAGTCGAGTTTGGTAGCGGGACCCGTGGAGTGGTTCTAAACCTTGAAGAGGATAATGTTGGAATTGCGATCTTTGGCTCTAGCGAGGAAGTTAAAGAGGGTGACACGGTTAAACGTACCAAAGAAATTAATGCTGTTCCCGTAGGCGAGTGCTTACTCGGCCGCGTTGTCGACCCGCTAGGAGATCCGCTTGATGGGCAAGGTCCACTAGATGGCAAAGAAACTGGTGTAGTTGAGGTAAAAGCACCAGGTATCATCGCTCGTAAGTCGGTAGATCAACCACTGCAGACCGGCATTAAAGCCATTGACGCTATGACCCCGATTGGTAGAGGTCAGCGTGAGCTTATCATTGGCGACCGACAAACTGGTAAAACCGCTATCTGCATTGACACGATATTAAATCAAAAAGGTCAAGATGTGATCTGTGTTTATGTAGCCATTGGTCAGAAAGCCTCTACCGTTGCCTCCGTAGTAGACCGACTTAAGCAAGCAGGTGCGATGGAATACACTATTGTGGTATCCGCAACCGCGCTTGATCCGGCTCCACTGCAATTTCTTGCTCCTTTTTCAGGTGTTCGTATGGCCGAATACTTTATGAAAAAGGGAAAGCATGCTGTTGTCTTTTACGACGACTTGTCTAAGCAAGCGGTTGCATACCGTGAGCTTTCTTTACTTTTACGTAGACCTCCTGGTCGCGAGGCATTTCCGGGGGATGTATTTTATCTGCATTCCAGGCTGCTTGAGCGAGCATGTAAGCTAAACGATGACCTCGGTGGTGGCTCGATAACGGCGTTTCCTGTTATTGAAACCCAAGAAGGTGACATATCTGCTTACATTCCTACAAACGTTATCTCCATCACCGATGGCCAAATCTTTTTAGAGTCAGACTTGTTTTTCTCTGGAATCAGGCCAGCGGTAAATGCCGGGCTTTCAGTTTCAAGGGTTGGAGGCTCTGCTCAGGTTCCAGCTATGAGGGGTGTCGCAGGTGGTATTCGTCTCGAGCTTGCACAGTTTCGTGAATTAGCAGCGTTTTCCCAATTTGGATCGGACTTAGATGCCGCAACCCAAAAAACCCTTGCTCGCGGTGAGAGGGTTGTAGAGGTCCTAAAACAGGGGCAATATGTTCCGCAACAGGTAGGGGTCCAAGTTGTAGTCCTGTTTGCTGCTACCGAAGGTTATCTCGATAAATACGAAACTTCCCAAATTGGTGCATGGGAATCTGGTTTACGCTCTCATCTGACTGCGAACTGTGCTGACTTGCTGGATAAGATCTCAAATCGAGCTAAGTTGAAAGAGGTTGATGCTGAGATAAGAAGTGCATTAGACACCTACGATAAGGGGTTTGTTAGCTAGCATGGCGAATCAAAGAGATATTAAACGGCGTATTGGCATTGTTGCTAATACCCAGAAGATCACCAAGGCTATGAAACTAGTTGCCGCTGCTAAGTTTGCTAAGGCATCTTACGCAGTGACTTCTTCGAGGCCCTACAGTGAGTCCTTTAATGCAATGGTCCTTAACTTGGTCGCTTCTTCGAGTACTGAGATAAAGTCGCCGCTTGTAAAAAGCTCTTCTAGCGATCAGGCAGAAGGTAAAAAATCGTTATTAGTTCTGTTGTCAACTGATCGCGGATTGTGTGGGGGACTGAACTCTAATCTTTTTAAACATGTTCAAAGTTGGATGAACGAGCAAAACCAACAAATGGATATTTATGCTTGGGGCCGTAAAGCAAACTCATGGGCCTCTAAAAGAAATAATAGTGTGGTCGATCGAAAGGAAAAGCTTTTAGACCAACCGAGCTATGCATCAGCAAAGGTATTAGTCGATCAAATCATTGAGGTTTATAAATCGGGTGAATATGATTCGGTGTATTTAGCATATAATAAATTTATTAATGCTCTTACCCAAACACCCCAGGTTACACCGATGCTTCCGTTGTCGATGGGCGATTTGGGTGAAGGTGGATCTGACGGTAAAACGGATTATATTGTCGAACCAAGTTTTGCGGACATGATCGACACATTGATCATGCGCCGTCTTTATATGATGTTGTTTCAAGCGATGCTTGAAGGTACCGCTTCGGAGCATGGCAGCCGTATGACTGCTATGGATAGTGCAACCTCAAATGCTGATGAAGTAAGAAAGAAGCTAACGTTGCAGTATAACCGCGCAAGGCAGGCTGCAATTACCACGGAATTGACGGAAATTATTAGTGGAGCGGAAGCTCTTTAACAGTTTAGTGTAGTCCTTAAGGAGGCCTAGTTAGGTATGCAGGGAAAAATTATTCAGGTATTAGGTCCGGTCGTTGACGTTCAGTTTGGTTCTGGAAATTTGCCGGCCATTTATAACGCACTCAAGCTTCGCAATGACGCACTTGATGGTGAAGGTGAGAACTTGGTGCTAGAGGTTGCTCAGCATCTAGGTGAGAATATTGTTCGTACCATAGCAATGGACTCGACCGATGGGCTAATACGTGGTCAGGAGGTTCGTGATACCGGCGATCAAATTACCGTTCCGGTGGGTTCTGGCGTTTTAGGCCGAATCCTTAACGTGACTGGTGATCCAGTGGATGAAGCTGGCCCGGTAAAATCGGAAAAGCGTTATCCCATTCATAGATCAGCTCCCAAATTTTCTGATCTTTCTACTTCTACAGAGATATTAGAGACAGGAATTAAAGTTGTAGACCTGATGGCGCCTTATTCAAAGGGTGGTAAGATCGGCCTGTTTGGTGGTGCTGGTGTAGGTAAAACTGTTCTAATTATGGAGCTTATTAACAACATCGCTACCCAGCACGGTGGTTACTCGGTCTTTGGTGGGGTTGGTGAACGTACTCGCGAAGGTAACGACCTTTATTATGAAATGAAAGAGTCTGGGGTTATTAATAAAACTGCCCTGGTATACGGACAGATGAATGAGCCTCCCGGGGCACGTGCGCGGGTAGCCTTGTCGGCTTTAGCCTGTGCGGAATACTTCCGCGACGAAGAAAATCAGGATGTACTATTGTTTGTCGATAATATCTTTAGGTTTACTCAGGCAGGTTCCGAAGTTTCCGCGCTGCTCGGCAGGATCCCGTCGGCGGTGGGCTACCAGCCTACTCTTGCCACTGAAATGGGTGAGCTTCAAGAGCGTATTACCACTACGAAAAATGGTTCAATTACTTCGGTTCAAGCGGTTTATGTACCTGCTGATGACTATACCGACCCTGCGCCTGCGACCACTTTTGCTCACTTGGATGCATCGACTGTGCTATCTCGCCCTATTGCAGAGTTAGGGATCTATCCTGCGGTAGATCCGCTTGGAAGTTCGTCTCGGATCTTGGACCCGCAGGTGGTTGGTGATGTTCATTACGGAGTTGCTAGGCGGGTTCAAGCTATTTTACAGCGCTATAAAGAGCTGCTAGATATTATTGCTATTTTGGGAATGGACGAGCTTTCAGATGAAGATAAGCTCACAGTATCGCGCGCTCGTAAGCTACAACGTTTTATGAGTCAGCCGTTCTTTGTGGCAGAACAGTTTACCGGGAACCCAGGTAAGTACGTAAAGCTCGAGGATACTATAAAAGGCTTTCAAGAGATCTGTGATGGTAAGCACGATAATATCCCAGAGCAGGCTTTTTTATATGTTGGTGATATTGAGGAAGCTTTAGAAAAAGCAAAAGGCATGTAACCTATGGCTCAGCAGTTATTAAAAGTTGAAGTATTGTCTCCGGAAAAGCCTTTGGCTAAGGTGGACGCGGTAAGTGTTTTATTGCCCGGGGCTTATGGTTATATGGAAATTTTGCCTCGGCATGCTCCACTCATTTCCGAATTAGATTGTGGGCATCTAAAACTCACGACCACCGGGAATGAATCTTCCGATTTTTTTATCGCTGGTGGGTATGTTGAGGTGACTAATAATATCGTTAGGGTCCTGGTCGATGTTGGAGAGTCGGTACAGGATATTGACTCGGCGCGCGCCGAAGCGGCGTTGGTTAGGGCGAGTAAACTTCTGAGCAAGCATCAGGTAGACGTAGATCTTGCACGAGCGCATTATGCTAAAAAGCGCGCGGAAGAGCGTTTGGCCCTTGTAAAATTGATAGCTGCTCATAGCGGGCGATCTCATTAGTAATGGATAAGCTCAGTAACGATCCAAAGGTTTTTTGGAGTGGTTACGGTCTTAGAAATTCTTACAGTGGTATTTATCACTACGGTTTTCACCTAGCTTGCGAATTGAATTCCCGTGGCATAAGACCTTCTGTTATTGGCTTTGGCTCCGTGGATAGTAAATTATCCGCTGTCACTAGCCAGTGCAGATTACCAAAGAAGTTTTTTTCGCCTATTTATGAATCTAAGCTGATCGAGCCTTGTTTTAGTTACCAAGCTGCTGTGAAAGCTTCGTCTAATTCAAGGTTTATTTTCCATGGTCTAAGTAACATTGACCTACCGTTTTTTTTAAAAAAAGAAACTGGTAAGGCGCGGTTTGTGATTACAGTGCATGATCTTATTCCGTTGATTTATCCAAAGTCGGTTTCTAGGAGTTATCATCTCCAGTTTAAATACTTGCTGCCCAGAGTGGTCGAAAGAGCTGAAGTGATTATTTGTGTATCCGAGTGGACTAAGCGCTGGCTTCAGCAGTTTTGTAAATCTGCATCTTCTAAGATTGTAGTGATCCCCAATGGGATGGAACTGAACCCTAAATGTTTAGACTTCTCATCGGCCAATGAGACTAAGCATATTCGTTTGCTCGCAGTTGGTCGGGTTGAGCCCTATAAACGCTTTGATCGTATTATCGAAGTTTTGAACCGCTATTCGGACCGCTGCTGTTTTAGTGTTGTCACTGATGCAGATGGTAAAAAGTTTTTTTATGACTACGCCGAACCGTATATCGACCGTGGTAGGCTTAAAATATTCACCTCCCTTAATGATTCTGAGCTTAGCAGTCAGTACCAAAATTGCGATGTTTTATTCCATCCGAGTGAATGCGAAGGCTTTGGCCTTCCCGTCGCTGAGGCACTTGGCTTTGCTAAACCAGTTGTTTATCAGCTGGGCAGTGGTCTAGATGAAGTTGTATCTAGCTCGGTTGGGGTCGGGCTCGAGGCGGGCGCTCAGGTCGATGACTGGATTGACGCTATCGAGCGTTCTTTTAGCTTGAGCCTCGATTCAGGGTGGGAGCGAAGATTAAAAGATCATTTTCGCACTAAGAATAGTTGGAAAGATGCGGCAAACAGCTTAAAATCTATATACGAGCAATTATTGAATTAAGAAGGCAGATATGGTGACAAATTCCGCTAGTCGAAGGGACTCTGATCAGGCGGCCGTACTTGTAACTGGTGGCGCTGGCTTTATTGGGAAAAGTGTGGTCTCTAATATGGCCTCTAATGGTCAGACAGTTGTTAGTATGTATCATCATCGACTCCCTGAACCCCTAGCCAATGTTTACCCTGTCTGCTCTGATATGGGCTCGAGCGAGTTAATAGCGGCGCCGCTGCGTGGTGTCGAGACGGTTGTTCACCTTGCATGGCAAGGTAACTTTATTGGTCCAAATGAACAAATTCAGTGGAGCTTGGAATCCGATAAGCTGGGACCAAATATTGATGCTTTGAAAAACCTCATCAATGCAATGGAACGTGTTGGAACCAAGAGGATTGTTTTCCTTAGTCCCATAGGTGCCGGCAGAAATGCCAGCTCTCCCTATTTACAGGAAAAATACTTGGCCGAGTTTTTTATTCTTAATTCAAAAATTCCTGAGAAGATTATTATCCGGTCTTCTATCGTTTGCGGCGGCAGTAATGATAGGTTTTTGCGCTCTATTCTAAGGGTTATGCAGTTTCCAGCTTTTTATCCGGTGCCGACCTCTAAAGAAACCCTCCGCCCAGTTCATATCCAAGACTTAGTGTCTCTGCTAAGTAAGGTGGCTGTGACAGAAGATTTTTCTGGTAGCGCGGCTATTTTGGAAATGACAGGTAAAGAAGCCTATACGGTCGATGAACTATTCAAAATGGTCTCTGCCCGCTATGTTAAGGGTACTAAGATCCCCATCCGAGGGCCGATAGGTAATAGCCTGCTTCCTCTTTTTGAACGAGAATCAAAAGCAGCGACTCACGACTCTACCATTAAGTTAAAGCATTATCTGACTTTGGGAAATACCGTCGATTCGGGAATAGAGCTAGATAACCCGCTAAGTAGTTTTTTTCCTAAGGATATTCATAGTTTTAAGGATACCTTGGCCGAAAATCAAAGTCCGTAGTTTATAAAAACCTATATTTTTCTTTTGTAAAAAAACTTGCTTTTATCGGGCACTACGGTATTAGAACGTTTTATCTTTGTTCACGAGGTCACCGTTGAAAAGAAGTTTAGGAATACTTACCGGTGTATTCTTGTATATGCACTGTTCTGTAGGAAGCGCTGTGGAATCCGTTGACTGCGGTGTCACCTTTAGCAGCCATAGCAGTGCTGCTGAACAGAGAGATAAAATCTGGGAAGTCATTGACAGTGCGCTTAGCCATGCCGTCGGGCAAAAATGGTTAGATCCCGAATTAGTTGACCCGTTGGAAGATCTTTTCGATAGTCATGAAAGTTGGTTTGGTAGCCAGTCAAATTTACTGGCATTTAAGCGGCGCGTGATGCAATTTGGCGGTGAGATTTTTCCAATGCTTTCAAAGGATATGCTCCATACTGAGGAAGATTATTCCATTAATGACTCCATTTTATTTAGTCTAATCGTACGACCCACGATTAAGGATTGGGTTTGGAACCATTCAATAGAGGGTCGGACTAAGCTTCAAAACGATGGAGTTGATCCGTATAAACTCATGAATATAAATGACCCCGGGGTAGTCCTATGGGTGCTAAACAAAGCGATTTCTGGCCCTAAACCGCTCATTAAAAGAAGCAGCATTGATGATAAGATCCGTTACTTGACTGGGTGGTCATCTAAAGATATTGAGAGTTCAGAGGTTTTAGGTCAAATATTTGCCGATGAAATCACTGAAGCGCTTAAGGTGCCACTTACGAAAATTTCCCGGCAGAAATCATACACCGAGCGTCAAAAGCAAATAGCGAATAAGTTGCATGAAGCCTTGGTTGGCGAGTCGAATGACTTTAGAATGATTTTGGCGCGGCGGAGCTTAGGGAGTTTTAAAAACGGGCAGTGCTCGGGTGATTGCACGAGACCGGGGCGGGAAAACTTTTGGACGGTAGGTACCTTATTAAGTAGCTTCGAAAATTTAGAGCTTCACTACTTTCATAAGAAAGAGTTTTTTGCTCGAATCGTGGTTGCGATAGGGTTTCGCGAGGGAGAGCCGGCTGTCTATGTTCATGCTGTCGAATTTTCGCCAAAGGTGAAACATAAACGTTCCCGTATGTATGCCAACCGATTTGACTATTTTAGTAGATTTATGCGAGATGCTTATCGCTTTTTTAAAAGAGCGGGTATTGATAGGCTTCTATTGACGACAGTCTCCGCATCGGATGGTTACGACGAGGCGGTTAACAGCTTTATAAAGACCTATGGTATGGATCTCTCTACAGATAATTTTTTAGAGTTTGATATTCTTACTCGCCAAGAATCATCTCATAATATTTTAGGGCGGCAGCTAAATATTAAAAGCAAATCAATACCAATTTATTTTCAAGGTTGGCTTGGTCCTTTCAATTTTGCTAATTCTCCTAGTGTAGATCTAGCAAATAGTTATAGAGAAGAATCGGAAGTTACGATCTCAGGTGGCTATTCGATAAGTAGGATTAGACTTCAAAAGGCCGCACATATTTTTATGGAATACGTGGAGAACAACAGCTTTTATTTGAAAAAACAAATTGAACCTGTAATGAGCGATCTCTACGAGGTTTATAATCAGGCACAGGCGAATGATATTTCAGAAATAGACTTTATAAGTCAATCTAAGTCTATACTAACAAGGTTAAATAGTTTGGTGTTTAATCGTTCGCGAGAAGAAGTGATAAATAAATTACGCTTTGATCAAGTATCATTGGATCTAATTGAAAAAGAACTAAAGGAATTTGATCGTGCTTTTAACCCTAGTGGCTCCGAAACCGATGATCATTCTAGTGACGAATATGATGGTCTTATAGGTGTTGCTATAAAGCAGATGAGCTACTTGCTGGGGTCGGCAAAATACAGAGACGAGATTATGGCAAAACTGAAACAAGTGAAATTTAGTGACGATGACATCAAAGCTTTGTTAGCAGATATTCACAGTGTATTGCCCTATGCTCGCACTGCTACAAATAATTTGGATGTTACCGATGAAACGTCTTTCTTGATTGAAGGAATAGAGATCCGAGGGCAGTAGCTAGGCAGCCGATTTGTTGGTAAAGTGTTTTTCTATCACCTCTGCCAGGTCATTTAATTTTATAGGCTTACTTACGAAGCTATCCATTCCAGATGCCAGACATTTGTCTTTGTCTTCTTGTAAAACATTGGCAGTGAGGGCAATGATTACTGGCCTATTTTGACTGTATTTTTTGCAAATTTCTTTAGTAGCTTCATACCCATCCATCTCCGGCATATGACAGTCCATAAAAATCAGGTCGTATTTTTGGCGACTCACTGCTTCTAATGCCTCTAACCCATTTGCTGCAACATCGACCCGGTATCCCACCCTTTCAAGTAGTCCAATAGCAACCATTTGATTAACTCTGTTATCTTCTGCGATAAGAATTTTGAGTGGTATCTTCTCTGCCAAATATTGGTTGACCTCGGGGGTAGAATTCGCTTCTTTTGGTTCTTCTGCGATATCAGCCACAATTGTAAAATTAAAAGTAGACCCCTTATTGGCTTCACTCTCGACCCAGATGTGGCCGTTCATTGCCTCGACCAAACCTTTACAAATTGAAAGGCCTAGCCCAGAGCCACCATATTTTCTAGTCGTTGAAGCGTCGACCTGCGAGAAAACTTGGAATAAACGGTTCTTTAAATGGTCGGGTATCCCAATCCCATTATCCTTTACTGAAAATTTAAATTCATGCGAGCTGTCGTTAAGTTTATTAGATGTGACCGATATAATGATTTTTCCTGAGTCTGTAAATTTGATCGCATTGCTTATAAGGTTTGCAAGTATCTGTTTTAATCTCGTTGGATCGCCGCATATCCAACTAGGAAGAGAATGATCAATGCTTTGGATTATTTTAATTTTTTTGTCAGATGCTGCCGGCTTTAAAATATCGACTACGTCACTAATGCAAGCCTTTAAATCAAAGTCTACCGATTCAAGGTGCAATTTTTTAGACTCGATTTTAGAGAAATCAAGTATGTCGTTTATTAAAGTTAATAGATTATCCCCGCAGTTTTTTAATACTTTAAGCTTTTCGGTATTTTCTGGTTCTTCTAGTTTATCCATTAGTAGGTTAGTCATTCCTAGAATGCCGTTCATGGGGGTTCTTATTTCATGAGACATATTTGCTAAAAACATGCTTTTAGCTTTTAAGGCTCCTTCGGCTAATTCCTTCTGGTTTATAGCCTCAGCATAGGTGTCTTTGATCATCTTAACCGCTGGCCGAAAAACTAGAAATGCTTCGAGTATTAAGACAAATATCATGAAAATAAAGAGATAGAGTTCCACAGCTTTCAGCCTTTCAATACGGGCAATAGCATTTCCTTCAAACTGATCCACAACCATGTCCATAAGTGTCAGGTACTGAATTTCGTGCAGAATCACTACGTTTATTAGCTTATTAATGTCTTTCTTGCTGACATTTTCCCATTCAATTTCTAAGAACTCTTTAATGCCTGAGTACATTGGGCTAAATTCGTGCTCTACCTGCTTAAAAAGCTCGGCGTTCATTGGGTTGTGTTTTTCTTGGAATGTGGCAAGGGCTTTCAAATGCTCATGAGAGTTTTTCCACTCTACATGAATTTTGGACAAATGCTCTCTGTAACTTAGTAATTTATCGCTGGCTTCATACTCCTGGTCTAGAGAAAGAGCGAGCGCATAGGTAGATTTGGCAATCTTTTGGCTATACATCCGTTGCTTTCCAGCGATATTTATAGTTTTAGCGTCGTTGGTTTTTTGGTTTATCTGAAATTGAATGATTAACTGTCCCGCTAGGGACAAAACAGCAATCAACGTTAGCGCTAGGACATAACGTATTGTGAGCTTTTTATGAAAGTTTTCCATGGATTAGACAGCACCTCTAATATTTGTTATCGGCAGGCTGGAGTACTTGATTACCTTATGGTTGGTAAAAAAAACCACACTACTCTTAATGTTGTAATTGCCTGTGTTCATATATGTATTTGCTGTTTTTTGCTAATGGGTATAGGTGTTTCTTGATAAGGTGCTATCTGAATTTGGTTAAGCAGGGTTTATTTTTTTCCTAAAGATTGCACAAAACCCCCGACCGTGGCCGAGGGTTTTTGCGTAATTTTGTGGATCTAGGTTTTAATCCAAACTGATTTGGTCTGATGGCTTTCTTAGAAAAGCAGGGATGTCTAAGTCTTCATCGTCGATCGACTCGGTTGTTCCTGTAGTTTTAAGCCTTTCTGCTAACTCCAGGGCTTCATCAATCTTATCGTATTCTTTGTTGGTGCTTTTTTCTTCGGCTTGGGTGAACAACTCTTCCATGGGAGGCGGAGTTTCACTTTCTTCAGCCGTTAGCTCGGGTGAAAAATCATCTGAGCTCTGATCCTCTGAGCTTGATGCTAACCACGCTCCCTCTATTGCTGCATTCGGCACTTCGACCTGGGCTTGATCATTAGAAGCTGGCTGGCTTTGCTCTTGTGGTTGTTCCGAAGAATTAGTCGGATTCATGGTT
>JANQHA010000088.1 GCA_028282865.1 Oligoflexales bacterium | reverse complement strand
ATATAAACCCAAAGCAAAAAACATAATAAGAAAGCATTTAAAATAGACGTCATCGAAAAAACTCCAAAAAAAATTATGTCAGGATCAAACCCTACTTATCACTAAACGGTGCTGTACAATTGTTGCTGCTAGCTTTACTAATCATTCCAGCATAAGAAAGATGATACTTACCAAGCTGGTCTAGCCCCATCATACGCTCGCTATGTCGATTATTAGTCAAAGCAAAGGTTAAGCCCATCTCTTGAAAATTATCTTCTGAGATCTCTGGAAGACTCCCGCGCATTTTGTTGTAGCTTTTGAGTTTTATATCTAAGTTCTTATACTCGAGAAGGGGACTCTCTTCATCGATACCAATCAATTCTACCGCCAGCTTAAGGGATAAAACATCTCCATCCCTAGTAGCCATGTGGACTCCAATTTTATCGACGCTAAAAGAGTCGGACCTATCAAATAAATTCTTATGTGTTTTTCTCTGCTCGGCTAATAAATGCGAGTATAAGCTGGTTCCTTGTAAAATCTCATGGCCAGGGTCGAAAACCAAAGTTCTATTCTTCCGTCGCAATCGGTCTACAAAGATCTGAGAAACCTTCAAATCGGCCCCCAATGAAGTATCGTTAAATGCTTTAAGGCCGTAAAAGTACTTTGTCTTAACCCTGCGAGTGTAAGAGTCCACCTGATCCAGAATCAGTGCGCTGGCGCTAAGAATAACCGACCCATCGGTTTCGACTATCAGCATAGATTCATCAAAAGGATAACTACCAGCGCCTTGGATTGAAAATATCTCTTGAAGCCCAGATCTTGTCGCCTCATTATTAGGAAGTATAAGCCTAATAGCTGCGGCATATGAATGGCTGTAGTAAGAAAAACCAATAAAAATTAAAAAACCAAATATAGATTTCTTCATATTTACTAACCTTTTAAAGTTGCTAACTGGAGGTCAAGGCGTCACTTACTTTGATTCAATGTCTGGCCAGACGACCAGTATCACAGCCAATACTGGGCGTCAAGATAAGCCAAGTAATCAGCAACTGAACAAATCCTTTAATAACAGAACTTTATAAATATCGTGTTTTTTTTAAATCAGTTGCAGCTGCTTAAAAAATCAGATAATAACCGCTCATCGAACTACTATCGCTTGGCACATAAGCTAACTTTCCTTAAAGAGGGCATCATGAAAATTTACAGCTGTAGTATATTTTTAATCTTCCTATCTTTTGCGCTGTCAGCTTGCTCCAGATCTGCTGCGAGTGAAATATCCATGCAGCAAGGACCAAGCGGTTTACTAGACTATCACAAAGCAATTTTTCGCAACGGAGCTCTCGAGATAATCGAAATGAAATCGTTCGCAGGTAACATACTAAAACATCGTCGTGCGATTATTTCATCAGAGTCAGCGGCAAGAGATTTATTAAGAAAAAAGTATCCGAAGTCAGTAAACTTCGACTCCGCAAAAATTCAGCGGGTAATAAGTCGCATGAACACGGTGCAGAATGAGTTGATTAAAGAAAAGCTAAACGAATCAATCGCTCAATCGATTGTAAACCTGCAATTTGAATCTGACTTTATCATACAAAATAGATTGGCCAGCGATAGCTCAGGCATCGACGAAATTAGGTTTCAAGATCTGCAAACAATTACCCAATTAGAAGCGTTTTATGCACCTGGCGAGGAGATCCCTAGTATTTTTTCCAAGGTTAGACAGGCTTTTAACCTAGACCTTAAAACAGATTTTGACGATCTTAAAGAAAGCCAAAGTGCTATCGATAAGGACCCTGAACTTAAAAGGTTATCTACCGCTTACAATCAACTTATCGACACCTATAGCTTCACTGTTGCTAGAGTCGTTAGCAAAAAATTTATTAAGGATACCGACATCGTATTTAGTGACGATAGGGGTGTTATTTTTGGCTTTACTCCTGCACAAGGAAAGTTAGAAGACTTTTACCCTTCGAACAAAAACTCACTACTTAAAAAACACCCCAAGCCTTTACCTACCCGTAAAGACCGAAAAAACGATAGTGTTTATACAGCACACCCATCGATAACCGGTGGTTTCAAAGATGATGTTTTAGTTTTAGAAAGGTTTGGTTTATTCCTGGATAAAGAGCCTATCGGAAATATTAATCATTTACTCGAAACCTACACAAGTCAAATTAGTAAAAGTCTTGTTAAAGACTTGCGAATCTTACTAAGAGATCGGTACTTATTTATTGCGGTCGAGAAATTTTTGGAGTCAAAGGGTATTTTTCAAGAGGCCGGTTATGGCCGTTACACCCCACGGCCGTTGGTGATTAGAGTTGGAAAGTCGTTACCAAAAGCCGAGATAGATAATCGCGATACGTCAGAAAAGAATCTAGAAACGCTCTATCATGAGGTCATTCACTATATCTTCGATCAAGAAGACAGCTTGTTAGCTGAGTGGCCATCGGCAGGTGGCCTAGACCATTTAGCTATCGGTATTTTGGAGATGAGGTGGCAGATTATCCGAAGTGTGAAACTAGGCAAGTTTAATGTCCCTAGCCTGTCAGTTATTAGTAATGACCTCAATAAAACTATTAAAGAGCAGCTAGCCGAGGAGCGAATCGATGATAAATTCCTTAAAAGATTCGACTCAGAAGAATTTATGAACATGTTAGTTTTCAACCAAATACATAACGCGCTTTCACACAATCGGTTTATCGATCTCGGATTAGGTGATGAGAACAAGCTGAGCGATGAGCAGCTTCAAGACCTGGCCTACCTTGCTCGGATCAATGTTTTACTCTTAAGAACTATGGTGCATAAATTGATGGGAAATGCTCAAACCGGGCAACCTCTACTTAGTTTACTAAAATCTCCGGCAGTAAAAAAAGAGATTATAAGCGATTACAATAGAAGCCTTAGACAAGGGGTGTACGATTGGCTTCGATAATAAAAACTTGTTAATTATTGGTTGATGCGCACCAGTTGACCGCAAGCAGCTACAATATCTTGACCTTTGCTATAGCGAACCATGACTCGGTAGCCAGATCTATGCAAAGTATCTCTAAACATGCCAATGCTACCCTCACTTGGAGCTTGGAACCTGGAAGGCTCAATTTCATTGAGGGGAATCAGGTTAATCTTGACTTTTAGTCCAGCTAATAAATTGGCAAGAGCCTGCGCCTGTTCTACCGAATCATTGACTCCTGAGATCAATGTATACTGAATTAAAACTGAGCCAACGGGATTAAGCTGGTTTATCTCTCTAATTGACTTAATCAACTCAGAAATGGGCCAGCGACGGTTGATAGGCATAATCTTCGAGCGCTTGCTGTCCTCAGTCTCATGCAGACTAATTGCAATAGGAACCCTTGGAAACCTAGTAACCAACTTTTTTAGCCCCTCAATATGCCCAGAAGTAGAAACAGAAAGTCTTTTTTGCGCGATAGCTAAACCAAGTGGGTCAATCATAATTTCTATCGCTTTAATGAGAGCTTCCACATTATCTAAAGGTTCACCCATTCCCATAAAAACGATGTTACTAATCT
>JANQHA010000082.1 GCA_028282865.1 Oligoflexales bacterium | reverse complement strand
GACCAGCATTTGAAATTTGGAAATAAGATTCCGTATTTGCACACTGAGACGCTGTCAGTACCGCGCACTGCTTCTTAGGGAAAATAGTGCCCGTACATTTCGCGTCGCCAAGATTTGAACTTTCATCTCCTAAGAACTTACCAACTAAAGAAAATGATGAGTCGGAGACGATCATACCGTTTTTTGACATGAGTGAGTTATCAATATTCCGAGACTTACACGCAGCAAAGGAAAATAATATCGTGTGCACTGCAAGTAAATTTTTTAGGATAAAAAAAGCATAGAAAGTACCTAAAGTTTGAGTCGAAAAAATTTTAATATGACATCTGTACTATCAAATTTATTTGGGCAACATAATCGCAAAATTGATACTAATTTTGTAGTAAAGTAGTGCCATACTCCAACCCATATGACTTATTTACTATCCAAACGTTTTTTCATTTCTACTCTGTCTATACCTACGTCCCCTAATATTTCAAACCCTTGGCTTAGTAGAATGCTAATAGAAGGTTTATTTTCTTTTAGCGGAAGTGCCGAAATCGCTTGAACATCGCCTTCTCTTTCAAGGTGGTTTACAAAGCCAGCTACCATTTCTTTCCCGTATTTTTGGCCTTTAAACTTTGTGTTAATAGCATACTTAATAACGCATAAGACTCCTCCGGGACTATAATCCACTGCGATAGTTCCGATGATGTCGTTGGTTTCTTTATTGAGAGCGACAAAGAATTTTTCTCTGCCTATCATTTCTCGCTTGCCTTTTTTCTTTATTTTCTCAATCTGCCCAGTCTTTATGCTTTCAAAGTATTCTAATGCTTTTTTCTCTTGATACTCTATTTGTTCATTCTTGCTTTCTTTTATTTCTGGGTAAAATGCTTTATTCGCTGGATCGGTCAAAAAACCCATGAGTTCTGCTTTGCGAAGTTCTGCTGATTGCCCTGTCAACATGACGAGGTTTAGTCTATTAGTCTCGACGTAGTCATAGAGCGTTAAAGAGTAAGAAAGAACATCGCAGACTTGGAGTAAGACTTGGCTTTCAACATTCTGAGCTATCGATAAAGTGGCTAATAACCCAAGGGATAACCTTCGCGCCGCGTGTCTGAAACCCCTACCCATTTTTTCCCCACTCGTCTAATAGCTTGAACACTACCCATGGCATCTTTGGGTGTGAGTTTGTGACCCATCTTTTGTAAGTCTAATATTGTATTATACTCAAGACCGTTTTGTTCGTAAAATAATTGATCTGGGAGCCACTGGTGGTGGATTCTGTAGGCATGCACTGCATCAGCCAGTGGCATTCTATGGTCGATGGTATTTAGGATGGTCTGGAGTGTCGCTGTGATGATTGTGGGCCCTCCAGGTGAGCCGACAACCAGAAGTAACTGATTATTTTTATCAAATACTAAACTTGGTGACATCGACGAAAGCATGGTTTTACGTGCAGCAATGGAGTTAGCTTCGCTACCTACTAGACCGAAAACATTAGGAACCCCCGGTTTTTTTGAAAAATCGTCCATTTCGTCATTTAGTACAACGCCGGTACCTGCAGCGACTACTCCTGAGCCGAATGTATAATTAATCGTTTGCGTCGAGCTGACTGCGTTGCCCCACTTATCAACAATCGAAAAGTGAGTGGTAGATGGCGATTCGTAAGCTGCTGGGGTCCCGGCACCAACTTCCTTGGAGGAAGCTACTTTCTTAGGGTTGATAGTCGATCGTAGTTTATTGGCATACTGTTTTGATAACAAACCCTTTTGCGGTACTTTAGTGAATGCAGGGTCACCTAAATATTTTGCTCTATCGGCAAATGCTCTTCTCATTGCCTCAGTAATTATGTGAGCGCTTTTGGTGGTGTTGTGGCCCATGCCTTTGATATCGTAGCCTTCAAGAATATTAAGAATTTGAACAATATGGATACCTCCAGATGATGGAGGCGGCATAGATATAACCTTATGGCCGCGGTAAGTTCCCACAACTGGTTTATGAGTTTTAACGTTATAAGCTATTAGGTCGTTTTTCCTAATAAGCCGTTTGCCGCGCTTCATCTCAGCAACTATTTTCTTCGCAACTTTACCTTTATAAAAACCGTCTCTACCATGTTTCTTTGTTTGCTCAAGGGTCCAAGCTAAGTCTTTTTGAACCAGTGTGTCTCCGACTTTTAAAGGGCGTCCATTAGGCATAAATATTTTTTTACTTGCTTCGAATTTATTTAATACCTGCTGCTTACGTTTTATTGCTTCTGCTAACCTGATATAAACTTTGAAGCCATTTCTTGCAGTGTCAATTGCCGGTTGAATCACTTTCGCAAGGCTTAGCTTGCCATGCTTTGAGTGCGCTTCAATAACTCCAGCGACCAATCCCGGAGTGCCGACCGCTAAGTGGCCATTGACCGATGCATTGGGTATTCGGTGCCCTTTGTAAATAAAGTCAATTGGTTTGCCTTGCTTATCGATATACATATCTCTTGACGCCTTGAACGGGGCGCGTTCACGAAAATCATATACCGAAGTGGATTTGGTGCCTTTATCAAAATAGAGCATAAACCCACCTCCGCCAATTCCGGTGGATTGAGGCCTTACTACAGAAATCATAAAAGATACTGCCGCCGCAGCGTCCGCGGCGTTACCACCCATTTTCAGCATGTCGAGCCCGGCCTTAGATGCTAGGCGGTGGGAGGTCGATATCATGCCTTTGGAACCTGTGGTTATAAACTCCGTTCGTTTTCGATGCTTTTGATAAGGTGGAAAAGTTTCTATCGAAGTGCAGCTAACAAAAAATAACCCAACTAACATTAGAAAGCAGCGTGTAAACTTCATCTAGTAACTCCTGGATTTGTAAAAGAAAGGAATATGGCTGCTCGAACATGCCCTGCTGCGTTAGCAGCGTAGGGCACATCGTTGAAGACCTCCGTCAGTGCGGAGGTGGTATGATTAACCGAAATCTCGGTCCATAACTGTTTTGCGTTTTTCACGCTTAGCATTTTCTATTGCTTGGTCACAGGCACTTTGGACACTTTTAGTAAGTGCTTCCATAACAGTCGCAGACGTGCTCATGCCCGACTGGTCTTTAATATATTTTTTTACTTTGCTTGCTACTACTAAAACCTCACTCATAATTAACTCCTTCTCCGAAAGTGAGTGTCTATTTTAACCTGAGTTTGTTGGCAAACCCAAGAGGTTTTATAATGATTTTAGTGATATTTGCCCATTTCGCTAAATTTGGGCCTCATAGGCTTTTAGGCAGTTTTTAATAAGCATTGCGATGGTCATAGGGCCTACACCTCCAGGTACTGGGGTGATAGCGCCGGCAATTTCGGCTACCTCGTCAAATTTAACGTCTCCTGACAATCTATTGTTATGTCGATGAATTCCTACATCTATAACGACTGCACCGGGTTTTATCCACTCTCTATCAACAAGATGATGGTGCCCGGTCGCGACGACGACAATATCTGCTTTTTTGGTCCATTGCGCGCAGTTTACACTCTCTGAGTGCAACCCAATCGTGGTGCAGCCCTCATTTTCTAACAGAGTCCCGGTAGGCATACCGACCAGTGCACTCCTTCCTACGACAGCCGCGACTTTTCCCGAAAGGTCTGGTATTACAGATTTTATCAAACATACTATTCCGAGTGGTGTGCAGGGATACAGCCCAGGATAATGCCACACTAAGCGGCCCTCGTTGACTGGAGTGATACCATCAACGTCCTTCTCTGGTTTTATGGAACTGACACAGTCTACGCGGTCCAAGTGTTCCGGTAGCGGGAGTTGTAGCAAAATTCCATCGACTTCGCGGTCCTGGTTTAATCGATCGATAAGCTTGAGTAGTTCGCTTTTTTTAACATCTAATGGTAGCCGGTAGCCGCGGCTGGTAATCCCGACAGCTGC
>JANQHA010000679.1 GCA_028282865.1 Oligoflexales bacterium | reverse complement strand
GAGTAGTAGTCCCAAGAGGAATCGAACCTCTACCTAAGCATTAGGAATGCTTTGTTCTATCCGTTAAACTATGGGACCACGGAGATATTTAAATACCAGTCTGGGAATCTACAAACAAGCACAACTGGTTTCTGTTGTAAAAAATCTAAAAGCAATTAATTTTAGTTTAAACTTAGCGGGTTACGGTTAGTTTGTGTTACTGTAAGGCTAAACCGTTTGTCGCTAGAGCGTTCTGCTGCTAGCATACGAGCTTTTAGATGACTTATTTGGTGGTGATTATGGCGTTGATTCCGTCAAGAATGGTTCCTTTGGGGGCGAAAGCTGTTGATTTTGACCTGCCTGATACCGATGGTAGTCGGGTACGCTACGCAGACTCTAGTGCTCCAGCTAAGCTCGTGATGTTTCTTTCTAACCATTGCCCATATGTGAAACATTTAAAACACGGTATAGCCGAGCTGGGAAGAGAGTATAGGACTAAAGGCGTCGATATTTTTGCCATTAATTCTAACGATGTCGAACGTTATCCTGCGGACTCTCCAGAGAAGATGGCTATAGATAAACAGGATTTCGGCTACTGCTTTCCTTATTTATTTGTCGAGAGTCAGGAGGTGGCTCGGGCCTATCAGGCTGAATGCACGCCTGATTTTTTTCTTTTTAATGCTGAAGACAAATTGGTTTACCGTGGTCAATTTGACGATAGTCGGCCTGGTAATGAAGTTCAAGTAACCGGCTATGACCTGAGGCAAGCACTCGATGCGTTGTTGGCGGGGAAAGAAATCTCAGACAACCAGAAGCCCAGTATCGGCTGCAGTATCAAGTGGCGGCCTTAAAAGGCCTACACATTGTGGATTCGGCGGATTTACATTTCTTTTACATAATTACTACTTAGTTATTACATTTCTTCCATTCTACTTGTGAGAAACTATCCGAGTATAGGACATCATCTATATTTTTATTAGGAGAGACCATATGAAGCAAGTCGCGTCTGCCCATGAGAACGTTACGATAGATTATCCCATCATCCTATGGATGGCTATTATCCACTTGGCGGCGCTGCCAGCGTTGTGGAGTTTTTCCTGGTCTAATTTAGGGCTGACGGTGTTTATGTATTTTATCACTGGTTGCCTTGGTATTACCATGACCTATCACCGGTTGCTAACTCACAGATCGTTCAAGGTACCTAAGTGGCTGGAATACATCTTTACTACTTGTGGTGCACTAGCTTTGCAAGGAAGTCCGTTGGAATGGGTAGCGCATCATAGAATGCATCACGCTGGTTCCGATACCGATATTGACCCGCACAATGCAAGTAGGGGGTTTTTCTTTAGCCATATGGGGTGGTTGTTTTTTTACGTTCCTGGATACGATGATAAAAAACAGCTTCGACGGTTTGCTCGGGACATTGCTGCAGATCCTTACTATCGTTTTTTAGAGCGCATTGATGTTCAAATTCTCCTGCAGGTTGCGCTTGGGTTGGTTCTTTTGGCCATCGGTGGCTGGGAGTATGTTGTCTGGGGAGTGAGCTTTAGAATTGTAGCAGTTTATCACTGCACTTGGCTTGTCAATAGTGCCGCTCATATTTGGGGTTATACCAACTACGATGTCAGTGACTCAAGTAAGAACAATTGGCTGGTTGCTTTGCTGACTTGGGGCGAGGGCTGGCATAACAACCATCATGCTCATGGTAGCGTCGCAGAAGCTGGCCATAAATGGTGGGAATTAGATATCACGATGAACGTTATCCGCCTGCTTAAGTTGCTAGGCCTCGCGACAGATATAAAATCCTTTAGAGATTTACCGCGTGAGGAAAACGCTGTAGCAAGCGCATCTGGCACTGCTGCTGAATTTTTAGCTAATAAAAGAGATATTTAAACTTTATTATTTTTGTTCGACTCGCTAAAATTTTATTCTACCTTTTAGGGAGTCTTCGTGAAGTTAAAAATAAATTTTGGCGTAGAGTTTGTCTCCGTTTGGTTGTCTGCTTTTGTGATTGCGGTCGTCATTTTTGTAGCAGGTTTCTACGCTTTGAAGCTGGTGAAGGTTGAAGAGCAGCTTGACAACGAATTGTTTGAGCAAGCGATCGCCGAAGCCCCTGCCGATAGCGAAGATTCCAAAAAGAAAAATGTGAGCCAATCCTCTACCCCAGTAGAGGACGATCCTATTATCCGAACCCAAAGCTCGATAAATAGCGATGACTCTTGGTCTTATCGTGGCAAGAATGGCCCAGAACTTTGGGGGCGAATCAGCCAGGAGTATCGAACTTGCGCTAAAGGTCGTAAGCAGTCACCTATAGACGTTCGTAAGGCGGTTGTTAAAGAAGAGCTTAGCCGTATTAAGTTTTTATACAAGCCATCGGTCACCGGCGAGTTTGCGCTTGTGGGTCGTAATTTAGTCTTTAAGCCACTTCCTGGAAATGTTGCCATCTTTTACGATGAATCTTACTACCTATCACATGTTGCCTTCCATGCACCTAGTGAGCACAGACTAGACTCGATTCCCTACGATATGGAGATTCAGTTTGTACATGAAAATAGTGAAGGTAAGACAATCATTATTTCGGTTCTGGCAGAAGAGAAGGCAACACCTAACCCAATTATCGCAAAGCTATGGGCACGTTTTCCTACGAAGAAAGACTCTACTAAGATGATTAAAAATGTGAATCTTGTAAAAATTTTTCCAAAGGATCGACGCTATTTTAATTATGAAGGCTCGTTGACAACCCCTCCCTGCACGGAAGGCGTGCAGTGGTTTGTCCTTGAGAAAACAATTGATGTGTCGGGAAACCAAGTGGAGCGGCTACTGCAATCGATGAAGTTTAATGCTCGGCCGCTTCAGCTACTTCATGGCAGAGCCGTTTATAAAAACCCGCGTTAAACCGTAATAGCCATACTCTAAGCATTGCTTCAAGAACTATCCTACCAGACATCTTAGACTGTCCAGCGAATCGATCGAAGAATACTATCGGTATTTCGGTAATGGAATACCCGCACAGGTGAGCGCGGTACTTTAGTTCTATTTGAAATGAGTAGCCTTCGCTGGTTATGGTATCGGGGTCTATTGCTTTAAGTACTTTTGCTTGCCAGCCATTGAAGCCTCCAGTTAGGTCTGATACCTGAACTCCTAGAATGGTTCGTGCATACAATCAGCCGATTCGGCG
>JANQHA010000581.1 GCA_028282865.1 Oligoflexales bacterium | reverse complement strand
TATTACCATATACAGATATTTCATCTTCTGGAGTCGGAGCAAGAGCTAAAATACTTAGCAGACCCTTAATCTACAATGGGCACACAAACCTTAGCAATCAATTCGCAGACGAGAAAAGCTACCGCGGCTTTGACCAATTCGTTGAAATCTTAAAAAATTTTAAAAAACAGACCATAGAAGATAATACTTATAACGAGGCTGCTCTGAAACAGCCGTTAACTGACAAACCAATACTCTTTGTGATTCCCTGGTTTGGTAAAGAGGTAAAAGGCGGGGCGGAGTCATTCATCTATGATCTTTGTTCTCAGCTGTCTGCTGCTGGCCATAAAGTTGAAGTATGGGCTACTGCAAGCTCGACTATAGAAAAACGAAACAATAACTTTCTCAATCTAACATCAGACAAAGAGGCTAACTTCAAAATCAGAAGGTTTAAGACTAACATTTTTTCAGAAACTATTTTTAAAATAGTTCATCCGAAAATGTGTCGACCTTCCGCTGGCTTCGTGACTGGATACATATGGAAGCTAACAGCTTTGTATGGAAAGAAAATGAGATCTGCGCTTAAAAAAGAGCATAACAATTACTCGACCATCCATCTGTGTCACTATTTCGGAGGCAGCACCCACCGCTTGTCTGGGGTTTGTCCGGAGAAAACTATCATTCACCCATTCATTCACGAAGAGCCACAGGCGTTTCATTCGGTGATGAGAGACCTTTTCTCAGGGGTTAGGGGGGTTATGTGCAACACCATTGCAGAGCGAAAGATTGGTGAACGTGCGCAGATGGGGTTGCTTCCTGGGCTATATTTCCCTATTGGAAACGGCATCAACTCCTTGGCTAGCGCTGATCACAGCCTAGAAAGCGATCGATTCCGAAAAGATGAAATCATCTTTATTGGCCGTTTAATACCGGAGAAAAACCTAATAAAGCTCTCCAAATGGCTTAAAAATTACAATAAGACTGCTATTAGAAAGGTCACACTATCTTTAATTGGTGAAGGGCCACTTTTTGAATCCAAAAAACTAGCTAAAAACCCCGATGTAAATTTTACTGGATGGCTAGAGGAGCATGAAAAACAACTATTCATTAAAAATGCTCTTGCTGTGGTTCAACTATCTTTGTTCGAAAGCTTTTCTTTAGTTCTTATGGAGTCTTGGACGCAAAAAACTCCGGTGATTGTTTATAAAAAATGTGCAGCAACGGATGCGCATGTAGCCGCTAGCGGCGGTGGTTTTAGTGTAAACAACCAACAGGAGTTTAACCAAGCACTAGATCTACTTGTGTACTATCCGAAACTTTTAGCTGGGATGGGCGAATCTGGGTTTAAATATGTGAATGAGCAATTTTCCTGGACTAAAGTTCTAGAAAACTTTCATTACTCCCGGGAGCAGATCATGTCATCTGTTCCTTACTGTCCTAAAAAAACTGCTGATTATGGCGGAATTCATATGAAGGCTTTAGCTGAATCGACCCATGTCAATGACCCAAGACAGTTGAATGGAGTACTCTGTCTTCCGCCTCTGGACAACAGTACTAAATCTTTCTACCATCAATGCGGATCAGATTTTTATGCGGCGTTTGAGGCCCGCCATCGAGACCCGAGTCAGGGTAAAATTTTCCCTTCATGGAGCAGCTACTTGACTCATAGTTCAGAGCTAGATGACAAAGAACTCTGGGTCGATATCGGCGCTGGTCGTGGGCATTTTCTTAGCTATCTATTGCAAAATAACATAGAACCTTCAAATCTCATGGGCGTAGAACCTGACGGAACGTCTTACGCTCAGCTCGCTAAATTGCCAATTCCAACCTGTGCAATGTATGCAGATAAATTTCTAAACTCGCTGCCAGAAAACTGCATTAAAATTGTCAGTATGCTTCACGTAGCTGAGCATATTCCCTTCCAAGACCTCTGCTGCATTTTTGCCTCAGCTCATAAGAAAGTTAGCCATAATGGCATCATCATTGTCGAGGTTCCATTCGTAAACACCATTAAGACCTCGGCAACAAACTTCTGGGAAGACCCCACACATATACGGCCACTTGTTTTAGAGACCCTACAATTTGCCATGTCTAGGGCGGGCTTTCATATCGAGTCAACCGAAACCTACGCTCCTCACTTAGACAGTGAATCACTACGTGAACTAGGCACTAGCATACACTCTGACCTTCTCGCCAAAGAGATTTATGGCGACCAAGACGTCAGTGTGATCGGAAGAAAACAATAGCATGGCTAAAAGAAGGGTAGCAATAAGTCTGCACAACCTATCCTCATCCATGAAGCTGGTAAAACGAGCCGGTATTCAGCAAGTCGTCTTTGAAATTGCGCGCAAAACTTTAACAACCAATCATCAATCATACGAGTTCATCCCAATTTTTCACTTACCACTCTGCAACCCCGCAAAGACGCCGATGTTTAGACCAACCCACTTTAATGCGTCTAATACCGTCCTTAAAGCAACCCTAGAAGAGATTGGATTATCTGTCGAATCAGTGGTTAAAACATTTCCTTTCACTGAACCGTTGCTTGAAAATGATATTGCTTCCTACGAAAAAAGATGCATAGAGGAGATCGCATCTTGCGATATTTTTTTTGAACCGGCACTTGCTGACATCCGAAATGTTGTAGATGCTGCTAAGAAATTAAATCCAAAACTAGTTTCTGGAATCTGTGTACATGACATGGTCCCAATGGTCTACCCGGAGTATATTGATGATCATATGCGAGGCTGGTTTAGCATTCAATACATCGAGTGTATAAACTCGGTGGATTTCTGCGTCTGTGTTAGCAGGAATACAGCCATCGATACCCAGAGATATATGGCTTCCTACGCGCCTTCATCCAGCCAAATTTTCTATAACTCGCTACCGACGCCAGCTCGCGGCGCTATGCAAAACAGCAGTAAAAAAACAGATGTATTAGCCACAGCTTATCCACAGCTGCAAGGCAAGCGCATAGCCCTATCGGTAGCGACCATTGAGCCCAGAAAAAACATTTCGCTAGTCTTACAAGCGTTTAAAAAATTCACCATACTATTTCCAACTCTGGCCAAAAATTCCCTGCTGGTTCTAGTGGGTGCCAAAGGGTGGGAGGATCACACTCAGCTGGACCGACTTATCAAGGACCTTAATTCCAATATCTTAGTCACCGGCTATTTGACAAGCGAGTTGCTTGAAGCATTTTATCAATCGGCCGAAGTCTGTCTAACACCTAGCCATTACGAAGGATTTGGAATACCGGTAGCCGATGCCATCGCCCGCGGACCAAGAGTTATAACCAGCATAAACTCCTCTTTGCCAGAGGCGTCCAGGCTTGGGGCTTCTTATACCGACCCAGCTAACTCTGATGAGCTTGCTTGCTTACTAGCGGCTGCATTCCAGCAAGGCGCTAAGGAACCTCCCACAGACTTTACCAATCACGAATATAATTCAAATTGGGATGACTATAACAAAAGCCTCATCAAAATATTTGACTCGATTATGTCAAGAGAAGGTATCTACCCGACCAACAAGTTTAAACCAAACAAGCTGAACATTGGCTTTGATATAAGCCAAGAGTCTTTACTGCTAAGGGCTGCAAAAAAGCAGCACCCTAATGATCAGTATCGACTTCAGAATTACATCGCCTTCTTTAAAGGGCTAAGGACCACCTTAGATTTTCGGGCAGATCAAGCGCTTATAAGCTTATACCAATCGATCGAAGATCAGCTAGCAAATGGTTATTCCTTAGCACCTAGCGAAAATTTGGAGTACTTATATTTTGATGAGCTAAGCCATTTTATTTTATCGTCTAGAGCCCATATTAACAGTAACCCAGCTCTCACAAGCGCTCTTAAAAAAGGCCTGCGATTAGTCTCGCTTATTCAGACCTCAGAGACCGATAGCCTGACAGACGAGTGCCTGATATCAAAACTACAATGGTCAGACCTATTACTCCTTGAGAGCGACCAGCAGCTCAAACACATCAACGAACAGACAAGACCTCGATGTCTAGTCTGCCCAGAGGCGTTTAAGCCTTCATCTAATCAATTAGAGTATATAGAAAAATTGATAGGAGATTATAACTTTGCTTAGAACCATCCTTCATCACCTAAGAGGTTATGCGCATAAAATACTTGGGACTAGCCATCTCTACAACCAAGGTGCCCTCAAGACCAGCTACGGGAACTTCGAAAATAGTAACTTTGCTCAGAAGATCATGGACCGAATCACTCGCATGGAGTCCCAAATAAACTGGCGTATCTATGGTTTGCCAGCTAACTACAGTAACCTTAGACTAGAACAGCTCGCCACATTCAACAATCAACAGTCGTTAAACGACCTTCTACAAAAAATCGCCAACCTAGCAAAAGACCTAGACGAAGCCAAACTACTACAAAATAAGATCGAACCTTCTTTTGAGACTCGAGTTATTGTTTTATCTAGCGCAACTATAGAATTCAAGGCGGAGGACTCCGCCGTGTATTTAGTTGACCCAAATGACTTGCTAACTAATTCAGTCGTAAACAAAGACCTTAATAAAAATGTCATAAACGTGTCTCCTATCACCTACCTGCAAACACTTGGTTCAGAGACGAAAGCATTTATATGGCTCTCAGATTATTTACACCGTGCTGATCCAATAACAGCCTTAATGACTTTGAATCAAATCGACGGGCTAGCTAACGGCTCTAAATTTAGCGGCTTTGCTAAGCCTAACCTAGACGATCCTCGGATTATAAAAGGCTTCAATTGGGACTTAGTAGAAAAACTTTTTCCAAACCTTAGTTTAAAGCGAGAAGAGAAAGTCTTTGAGATCACAAAGAGCTAAAGATGAAGGCTCAGCCAAAAACCCTAACTTTCGTCGCTTGGGAACCCACCTTCAGAAGGTGGGCGTCTCCGCTCCAGTTTTAGGCTTCCCGCTACATCATAAGAAGGCGGGCTTGCACACCACTCGAAGGATTCTGACTCCCTTAAATATAAGCATCGGTTCACCAGCATCGACACGAAAGCTAAGAGCTTAAGACCAAGCCCCTCAAGGATCATAACACATATTTTTCTTCATTTGATAACACATAATTTCAATTTTGATGTAAAAAAAATCCTTTAATTTAAGGACTTTTGGTCCTAAACTATTTAGATGGTTAAAAATAAATCACCAGTTTTATATGTTGTGGCCACTCCGATTGGAAACCTAAACGATATCAGCCAACGCGCTATCTCTACCCTAAAGAATGTCGACTTTATAGCCTGTGAGGATACAAGAAACACAAAAAAACTTTTAAGCCACCTTGAAATTGTTAAAAAAGAACTCATCAGCTATCACGACCACGAGGAACAAGATAAATCTCATAAAATTATTGACCGAATCAAAAGTACAGGAGAGACGGTGGCCCTCGTTTCAGACGCGGGAACTCCATGTATTTCTGACCCAGGGTACCGATTGATTGCTAAAGCAAAGAAAGAAAATATCAGAGTTCATCCCATACCGGGGCCAAGTGCCTTGACTGCTATAGTATCAGCCAGTGGTTTGCCGAGCAGCAAGCTGTTATTCTGTGGGTTTCTTCCAGCTAAAGTAAACGCACTCAAACAAGAAGTTGAATCTTGGTTGGATAGTAATGCCACGGTAATATTTTACGAGTCGACTCGCAGATTAGAGAAGACTATGCGAGTGATATCGGAAATTTATCCGATGGCTGAAGTATGCATTGGCCGCGAGCTAACAAAACTCTATGAAGAAATCGAAACCATGAATGTAAACGAAGCCCTCTATTTTGTTGGATCTCACGAAACCTTAAAAGGAGAGGCTACGGTCGCTGTTTACTTAGGCCACGAAAAAAGACGAGAAAAAAAACACACAGAGATTACAGAGGTTGAAATCACTGAAGCGGCTAGGAAGGCCTTTAAGAAAGGTGAGACTCTGAAGGACCTGCTGATTCGATACAAAGATTGCGGCTTGAGTCGCAGCGACTTGTATCAACTGTTACTATCTGCGAAAAGTCCGGAAGACTAACAGGCGAACCCAACGAGCAGGTTTGCTTCATTTGTTCTGAAACTTCGCAATACTCACTTTCGGCCTTCTTACTCTTAGCAACCTTTATCAACGCCTCGACATTACGACGAGTAAATTTATTTTGAGTTTCAAAATGCAAATATATCCCCATCATTTTCATCACCACCTCTAGTCTAAGAGGTCCCATAAAAGCACCTATCATTACTGATTTTATAAAGTATAGCCGTGAGCTCGGTCGTTTCATATAATGAAGCCAAAGCCTAAAAAATGCCCGAAACTGTAGAAAGACTTCCTTTAAGGTAGGTCGATACCTATTTTTGACTTTTAGCTTTGCAGCCATTTTTAATGCACGATTAGTGTAGACTTTTGGGCTATAGACAGTCTGAACAACATTTAAAAACTCTGTCAAAATTTCTACTCGATCTCGCAAAGTTTCAAAGTTGAGGCCGGCAGAGGTATTATCCACCACTTCGACTAAAGATTCGCTGACTTTGCCAACCGAGCTATGAAAGTCTGGCGCCTTCTCACCGGCCATACTGTATAGACGACCCTGTTTTTTAAGGCGCCTTGTCAACTGAGTGTTAGGCAGAGCGACCAATAGTCCGACCATCGGTATACTGACAGTCGCATCCTCGATCAACTCGATCATCGGAATATCCATACCACTAGGCTCGGAATCAAACCCCATAATAAAACCAGCGGTGATCGCGATACCATATTGATAAATAGTTTGTAGCCTTTCCGGAATACTACCAATAGTGTTTTGGGTTTTTTGGGTTTGTAAGAGAATTTCAGGAGTAGGGCTCTCAATACCAATAAAGACAAATTTAAATTGTACGTCACGCATCATTTCAAGTAGTGCAGTATCGTCAGCAAGATTCATTGAAGCTTCGGTTTGAAAATTAAAAGGGTAGCGGTGCATTTTCTGCCACTCAAGAAGCCGCGGCAACAACTCACGCTTAACCCTTCGTTTGTTACCAATAAAATTATCGTCTACAAGATCTATGGTTCCTCGGTAACCAAGGTCATAAAGAACGCTCAGCTCTCGAAGCAATTGATCAGACGACTTGGTTCGTGGCTTTCTTCCAAACAGCTCAATAATGTCACAGAACTCACAATTAAACGGGCAACCACGTGAATATTGGACTCCTATCTGCATGTAGTCATCAAACTTTAGGAGGTCATACCTCGGTACCGGGCTGAGGCTAACATCTGGCTTCTCATGACAGCTGAAAGTTCCACCAGGCGTTCCTTCATTCCAGGATTTGAGCCACTTTGGTATCGTAACTTCTCCCTCGTTAAGCACCAAAGCGTCAGCGTCACGATAAATCTCTGGTTGGCTTGTCGGATCAGCGCCACCAGCCACAACGAATTTGTTCTCTAGGTTTGCTTTCTTTATGATCTTGAGCATTTCGGCCTGCTGCGGCAACATACCGCCAATCAGCACCACATCAGCCCATAGCCAGTCTTCATCTGAGAATGGATCGCAATTTAAGTCTAAAAGCCGAAAGTCCCAGTGTTGGGGCAAAATCGCCGCAACAGTTATAAGCCCAAGCGGAGCAGACGGGGTTTTCCGGCCCATAATTTCACATGAAATTTTGTAATTCCAATAGCTGTTGGGCGAAAACTCCGTATGGACCAACAGGCAATTTATTGGGTCGCTAGGCTTTAAATCCACAACACTCTCAGTCTAGGTTCGAACCA
>JANQHA010000545.1 GCA_028282865.1 Oligoflexales bacterium | reverse complement strand
TAGGAAAGAGGTTCTTGCTTTACAAGCACCTAACAAAATGACGGTGATTAACGCGTAATAGGGGTATACAGTCGTTTTCATATGAGTTCTCATAAGAATCAATTAGCTCGACTAATGTTAGCATTTTTTTTGAGGAAGTAATAGATATTAGGGTCATTTTAGCATGGAATTTCAAACGCATATTATATACCACTTGTGATTGGATTTTCAGGCAAGCGGTATTAATAAACACCCATTGCAATGGCTATCTCCTTAGACAACTCAAAAGCAGCAGGAGAGTGGGTTTTTCCGTATAAATAGGCAACACAGATAGGAACATTTAGTTTCTGCTTCTTGCCAGAAATGACCTGTAGCTTGTTCAAATCTTTACCTAACATCTCCAAAAGGTGATGAGGTACCACACCGACTCCTAAGCCTTCTTGAACCAACTTTAACACGCCTGTCGGACTAGACAGAGTGGCACGGACATTAAATGAGCTTGGAGTTTTACCAGGAGCATGATGCTTGAACCAAGACTTTAATACCGGTGAACCGGTAACATATGAGATGTACTCTAACTGGTCAAAAGGCACCTTATCACTTGGAGATTTCATAAATTTCTTTAAATATTTTTTAGAGGCCACCAGCTCAATCTCCTCACTTCGAACCTCCTCTACCGTAATCCTCTTATCAAATGAGAATTCATCTATATAAGCAAAATCCAGCTCGCCGTTTATCACTTGAGAGGTGATTTCATGACCCAAGCCAAATATAATATTGACGTGTACCAACGGGTGTTTCTGGAGAAATTTACTTATAATAGGAAGAAGCATACCTTCACCAAACTCTAAAGGCATACCGACACTGACAACCCCAGATAACTGCTCTTTTTTCCCAGTGATAAACCTGAGAGTCGACTCTAGGTCCTCAAAGCCTTTATTACAAAACTTAAATAATGTGTTAGCAGTTTCAGTAGGGATGATTTTCTGTTTATAGCGATCAAATAATTTTATTTTCAAACATTCTTCAAGTGATTTGATGTGTTGACTTATGCCTGACTGGGTTAAGTGAAGTTCTTTAGCAGCAGCGGTCATACTTCGGCTACGATAAACGCTATCAAATACCCTCAAATGATTTAGATTAACCTGGTCAACAAGTTTCATATCACCTTTTACCTTTATAGAAGCGGAGTAAGCTTCTCTAAAAAACGAGTTTCAATCTGGTCAATAAAGTCTGAAGGATCTCTAAATTCAGCAGCTTGCTGAACCGAGATATTATTACTATATTTAGGAGCAATATGACGATAAAATTCATTCACAATCTGAAGGGTAGCTGGGATACTTTCAAATACAACAATAGATTCGCTGTTAAAGTTTTTGCTACGAGGATCTATGTTATAAGACCCAACAATCGAAGCTTTGCGGTCAAAAACACCAAACTTTGAGTGATAAAGCCCTTCACGCTCGCGACCGGACCACTCATATATTTCTAGTAGTTTTTCTGCAGAACTCGTAGCGACGGGGTTTGCATCTAGGAGCCTCTTATACAAGACTCTGGCTGCTGTTACCAGTGCCGGGAAGTCAGTGACCTCTTTGCTATTTGTCAGAATTTTAACTTTCACCCCTCGAGTGATGGCGTTAATAAGCTCATTTTGAAACTCAATAGAAGGTAGAAAGTATGAATTTGCAATAAGGATTTCTTCCTGACTATTTTTGATCATATCGATATAGGTCTGAAATATATATTTTTCACTTCTACGAGGACGGCTTTGGATAAAGCGCATCGAAGCTGGGTGCCACACTAGACCCTGAAGGACGTTAGACTGGTTTACAGTTTGAGAAATACGGGCTTCAATAGTAGGGTTGGAATCTTTATCAAATATCATTCCCTGAAGAGTCGCCAACACCGAGGTGATGGTCCCACCATCAGATGAAATATTATTTGCTGCGTACTCAACCATATTATCATTAAAGCTTCTGACAATATCTTGAATAATCGGACCACGTAAAACAACGTCTTTATCAGTCCAATGAAGATCTTGGTCTTCGGGGTTCATTCTGAAATATTCATTGCCGATGTTAGTACCGCCGATGATCGCATAAGCTTGATCGCCCAGCTCATGATCGACCACAAAGAACTTCTCATGATAGCGAGCATTCGCATCGTTTAAAAGATTTTCAATATCGGACCTGCCAGTGACAATTTTGTTTAAAACACCACCATATAGGGGTGCAAAACCTTGTATCGGAATGCCCATAGCTGCCATGTGCGCCAAAACACCTTGATCACCGGGCAATAAACTTGATAGGGGATCGACAATAATCTCGACCTTGATACCACGGTTATGAAGTTCAACTAATTTCTCAGCAACAGCCCAGCCACTCTCATTACCACGCCATATCAAAGTTTGAATTAGCACAGATTTCTTTGCTTGATTTAGCATAGCCATGCGAACCGATAGGAAATCTTCACCGTTTTCCATCACAGCGACCTGAGAGTTTGCAGAGCTGTGCAAAGGAAACCTAGTGGCAAAGTTGGTCCCATAAATATCACCGGGTTGAGTAAGCACTGGGAACTGCCCAGAACTTCCGGGAGGATTAGCTGTAGCACCTTGAGGATTATACGGAGTAGCGGCCCGACGAGTTGACTTGCCAACTTTAAGACATGAACTGAGGCTAAAAACAGCCACAATAAAAGCTAAAAGCTGATAGCTTCTTCTAAAGTCAATTGAAGTCGTTACTACTTTTGGGCTCATGGCCCTACCTCCAGGTTTTTCCTATTGAGGTAATAAATGCAAGATCGCAGCCATAGTAACTAATTGATTTTACTAACAATAAACAGACCACATTCTAGTCAGTGTCAGAAAAATTGACAGCTAGACGTCCGAAAAAAGCTTAAAATTATTTAGGCTGATAGCTCTCAGGAGCTGCTTTGATACAATCATCAAGCTGTCGGCAGCAGTTATAAATTCGCTCCACGATCGGATACTGGCTCAAATCAACGCCAAATCGGAGGCCATTATAAGCTTGGGGGATTAGGCAAAGATCGGCAATAGTTATCGATCCACCGAAACTATAGGTGCCAGCATGCTGCGATGCAATCTCTTCGTACACCTTTAGCCCCTCGTTAATCCAATGCTTAGCGAATTTTTGTCCGGCTTTCTGATCGTTTGAAACGTATTTTTGAACCTTAAGATTTTGAATTGGCTGTGTACCAGCAGCAATCGTCATAGCTAGTTGCCGAACTACCGCTCTGCTCGCGGGGTCTTCAGGCAACAGCGGGTTCTGCGGGTAGCTTTCCTCAATCCACTCGATAATCGCTAGAGATTCACTCAAATAACGATCGCCGATCTTTAAGCAAGGAACAAAGCCTGACGGATTCTTAGCTAGAAACTCAGGAGTTCTCTGCTCACCTTTAACCAGATCCACCGCAATATCCTTGTAAGCAATCTTTTTATGGTTAAGAGCCCACCTAACACGCCATGAGCATGAAGACCTCCAGTAGTGATAAAGTTCTAGAACGGGCATATTAACTCCTTTCTCGATAGACGTATAAACACAACAAAGCTATCATACTGCAATACAAAATCGGAGTGAATATAAGTGACTCAAGATAAAAAAAAACGAATTAAACGTGGGTGGATGAACCTTCGAGTAGCTGAAATCTATGAAGAAACTCACGATACTAAAACTTTTTTCTTGGAAGACGGTGACGAAGGTGGTCGGCCATTTGATTTCGTTGCGGGACAATATCTTACTTTTCGATTTGATCATATCGGTGAAAAGCCCGTGGTCAGATCGTACACTATGTCTGGCTCTCCTCGGGATGAGCAGCACTCCATCTTCACGGTAAAGCGGGTCGAAGGAGGGCTTGTAAGTAACTGGTTATGCGATCACGTCAAGGTTGGTGATGTGTTAAGAGCACGCGGACCTATCGGCAAATTTATTTATGATTATGAGAAGGACCACAAGCATTTATATATGGTGGCAGGTGGAAGCGGGGTTACACCGTTTACCAGCATTCTAAAGGAATATGCCGATAAACTCGGTCAGCCGGAAGCACCCGAGTCCTTACACCTTCTAGTTGCCTATCGAAGTCAAAAAGATCTTATTAACTGGCGCGAGCTAAGTTGGGCAGCAGAGCACCCCGGAGTAATCGTCAATGTGACTTTAACTCGAGAGCAAACCGACGACGATAAATTTTGGCAGGGGCGTCCGACAGCTGAAATGCTCGAAAGATTCGTAGAGCCAGCACAGTTGCCACAAGCTACTTTTATGACCTGTGGCCCCGAAGCCATTATGGATCTAACAGTTGCCTATGCAAAAACTAAGGGAATAGAAGACGATCAAATTAAAACCGAATCTTTTGAGTCTTGATTCAACGTGGTTGTTATGGTTTTACCTTTGAAGAGTCACACATCGCAAAACGAACACCGATAAACCCGCGTCGATAAGTCGGGTGATAGGTCGAAAAATCACCACACTTTAAAGTTGAAGCACTACGCTTAGGGCTTTCGCTTTCATAGCTTCCGCCAGTCACCTGTAGAAGGCGCTCACGAAATACATCTCCAGATCCTGGGTGGTTCCATTCATTAACATTACCAAGCAAATCGTAAAACTCATGACCGTTGATTACCAGTGGTCTGAGTAAACCGACTGGTTGAGTTTCATTGTATGAGTTTTCCTGGAACCATGCATGGTATCTAAGATCGGAAGCATTATCACCGAAGTAGAAAGGGCCCTTCGACACACCAGCACCTTGAAACAAAAAAAGCTGCTCTCTCACTGTCAGTAAACGAACTCCCTCAGTATGATACAAGTCACAACCCGGAGGGTTGATTGCCACATTGATAGCATCTTTCCAAGCGCAATAACGATCACCCTTATTGTTATGAGGTTTTGCCCACCTAGGAACAAGCGTTCCTTCAGCAGCACTAGTTTTCCGGTTCCACTTAACTTGACTAAAATCGTATACTGGCTCGAGTCCATACTTCTCTGAAAGCTTATTAGCCAAAAATGCTGCCGACCACCAAGTTATATTCTCTACGGGGTTGTCAGCCTGCATCTCTACAGATCTCCCATCTACATCGACGATAACTGAATTTTCTCCCTGAGCAAACCGTGACGGGTTCACACCAAACTCATAGACCCAATGCCTTTGCGTCACTGGAATGGGCATCACTTTAATCGGGTGATCCATAGTCAAATACATTCGCTGGTATGATGGTTTTTCTTGAAGCTGTCCAGCAGGAACCGGAAGGAATTCAATCCTATGGTGCATGTCCCGGACTAGCTCCTGAGTCTCCTGCCTAACGAGCCTAACTCTCTTAGACTCTTTCAGATAAGTGCCTACCCACATAAGGATTTTATCTCGATCAAGGTCCTCACGATTGATGAGATGCTCAATTCCATTCCAATAAACCTGAGCTCTACCACTTACCGAAGCTTGCTCTTTAGCGATTGGATTAATTAAAATTTGACTCCTCAGATTAGAGATAAACTTTTCTAATTCTAGATTCCCTATCGTTTTATTTTCTAGCAGCATCTTAAGGTATGAAATGAAATTATCAGTTGCACCGCTGTCAAGGCTTTCAGTAGGTGAACTAAAAAACTCTTGCGTACATTGATCGCTAGCTCTGGCTTCATGTACATGAAGCCCAAAAAACATAGCTATAATAAATGCCAATGTTACCCAGGTTTTCACCTCACCCCCTCTGGGTGAATAGTTCTAAACAACCGAAGACCCATAGATGGCTTTGGCTTAAAATAAATATTCCCATTATAGTAAATACCTGCTGCTAAACTAGATGCCCGTGAATCCCAACTGCCACTACGTATCACTCTCTGTGGATATCGCTTTTCGCTAGGCATTCCAGAATTTATCGGATTAGTCCCCACCCCTTTATAACCTACTAGAGACCTATCCCAAGCCCATTCGGAGACATTGCCCATCACATCATGGAATTCGCGCCCATCAATGATAAGGGGAAGACGATCAGCCACCGGGTGGGTTTGACCCTCCGAGTTCTCTCGATACCAGG
>JANQHA010000525.1 GCA_028282865.1 Oligoflexales bacterium | reverse complement strand
CGACACTTGCGCAGCTTAGAAGTGAGGGCGTCGACATTGCCGGTATATCTAATTTACTGGACCAACCTGCCGCTCCTGAGCATTTGGTCTATGTTCAAGATGGTGATATCCCTAATTCCCAAAGTATGAGGTTCCTAGCTTGTACTAGATCTGTTTCTGATTAGTGTTATTTTGTTTTTTGAAAAAAAGTCTCTAGTCATAAGGAATTACAGTGCCCTAGGCAAGAGGTCTAGTATTAAGTAGTTTGTTTTAATTTTGCGAACGAAACTTAACTTTCATAAGTGTATTTAGGTTAAGTTATCCTTCTTTCACCCGAAAATAGAAGCGTATTATAAGTATGTTTTTATGCCGTCAATGCTAGGAGGCACCATGTCACGGATATTCAGTTTTTGTATATTTTTCATATTGATTGCGTCGTGTAGAACCATAAGTCAATCGGAGCTTAGGAAAGGTGTGATAGCGGGTCCTGGCGGCCGGGCTATTTTGTTCAAAAACGACGGTGATATTGTGGTCATAAAAGTGTGCGTTGACCACCCCGCAGACTTCAATGGGAGGAAAGACTGCGATAAAAAACCAGGCACTATAGAAGGTCGACCAAGTGTCAAAGAGTTTCGAGATCATATAAAAATGGTGCTAAAACACTCTTCGAAAAGCTTTTCTAAGGAGAGAAAGAGACAGATCGACTTATATAACAAGGGATCTTATGGCTTCGATGGATACCGCTCATGGTCCGAAGAACAGAAGAATACACAGCTCAAATCGATTGATAATGTTCGTCAATTCGCTGAAATGATTAAGAAGGATAGTCTAAACCCAGGTTTGGATTCGTTAGATAAGAAAAAGATTGCCACAATAGAGAATAACCTCGCTGAGACGGAGAGTGAAATTAAGAAGAGTGATCTTCAAAGCAGTCATATTGATAAGGTTAATGCTCTTATCGATGAATTGATTGATGACATTATACTTGATAGCAAAAAGTTTGAAGTGTTTCTAGCTGATCACAAAGATGAAAAATACCGGTTCTTTTTTGATATCTTAAATACCTACGTCACCAACCCTACTTTACAGTGGAAGTTTGTACAGCTGTCCAAGGTAAGTGGTCAAAGACTTCCTTATAAGTTTCGTATGGGTAGCAATCGAAATGAGAACGAGCAACACGTTCATAGAGTTGAGCTGACTTCTGATATTGCTGTTAAGGAAACTGAAGTCACTCAGCTAGAGTGGTTTCAAATCATGGGATACTCACCGTCGAAGCATTCAGATTGGCAGTATTGTAGAAAGGGTGAGGTAGATGACAAGTCGGCTTATATTGAAGAGGTTGACATTTGCCCGGACCATCCTGTAGAAAGAGTTTCTTGGCGATCGGTCCAGCGTTTTATTGGCAAAGTTAACGCCTTAAATGGTTTAAAATGCGGTGATACCTCTAAGCCAGGGGGATTTGATACAGCAAGCTCTACACCTGGGTGCTATAGACTGCCAACTGAAGCTGAATGGGAGTATTTTGCTCGTTCCGGTACCGATACACCGTTTAACGTGCCGAGGCTTAACGGCGGAAGATTTATTTCTACTAACCACGCAAACTATTCCGGTAGTCACTCTTTTAAGGGGGGATACTCCCAAGGTAGCTATAGAGGCCGAACGGTTACCGTAGCAAACTTCCCAGCGGCGAAATCTCCATGGGGACTATACGATATTCACGGCAATGTCGCTGAGTGGGTTCAGGATGGGTACCAGGATTCTTATTCTGAAGGTTTTGTTAGAAACCCAAAGGGGCCTATTGGTATGGACACCCGCGCTATACGTGGGGGAGGTTATCGAGACCATGCTGAGCAGTGTACAGCTACCAGTCGGCAAGGAGTGTCCGAAAGCCTGGAGAAAGATCATATAGGCTTTCGCTTAGTTAGAACGGTTGGCCCTCGAAAAAAATGATATACTAGCACATTGATTTTGCAGAAATGGCAGGGCGTCTTGTATGCATCGTGGTTTTCAGCCTAGAGCAGCATGACGTCAACTCACGAAAACTTCTTAAATAACTATCTTTATTTTATAGCTGACCAAGGAGCGGAGTCGCTGGCCTGGTATTTGGCACTAGTACCTGTATAATATTTGATATTAGTAATCTGATAGCGATAGGAG
>JANQHA010000454.1 GCA_028282865.1 Oligoflexales bacterium | reverse complement strand
TTAAACCCCGCACAGCACCCTAGTCACCTTCATGAGCGACCTCCGTATAAAAGCAATTATTGACTGATTGGCCAGTTATGTCACGACATTTAAAAAACAACAAGTATTATTTTGCAAAAAAGCTAAATTATCCAAATTTATTCGATATTATAAAATAGAGAGCCGGTTAGCAATAATCACCGAGCATATCTCATCCCCTTGCCAAACCCCTAAAGGAGCGGGGATGCCCTCATCGTTCAAAATAAGAGATTCCACGGTATTCAGGTCCTTTTCTTTGATGAACTCAAGACATTGCGTATTCACCTCGTCAAGCCGACCTGAAAACCTAAAAGGAAAATCTGCAACCGTACCGGAAATAGCTCCGATATTAGGTATCTCATCATATTCAGTCGCTTGCCCAACGATCAAGTTGCAAATATCGGTTAGTGGCAGGCTACCGCCTGGAATCGGAACAATACGATCAAAAATTCTTAATTCGTTGACCGTACCGATGCCAGCTCTCTCAAGCCCAACGCGGCAGACTAGCTTGCTGATAGCACGCCCTCCGGTGATCGAAAAACCGATTCCATTTGCTTGGCCGCCGACAAATATTTGCTTACCTGCTTCGGTATCTGCCGCCGCTACAATAGGCGCGCAAGCCTCTGGGCCGTAATAGGTATTGCCGTCTTTACGAAGTAACTCAGGCCCCTGCGGGTTCTGGTCTACAAAAGAATACCAATGACTAACTGTGGACAGAGCCGGAGCATTTTCAAAAAAGTTATTACACTGACTAACAATATCTCGAATGCCGCCAAAAAATAAAAACCGCTCCTGACGCACCCGACCTGCCACCCGAAACCTCTGCTCACTAATCTCCGAAGCAACCGTTGGAGAAAGTTCTAGTATTTTCTGACAAAGCAGCTCATCTCTATAGGGCCTTGAGAAATAGTGCCGTTTACCAAACAACCTGACAGAGCGAACAAAGCCAATTTTATTTTCCAGCATAAAGTTTTTACAAACACCCACTAACTCTTCGCCAGGGACAACGAAAGCAAAGCCCGAGTTCTCAATAGAACCTATAGAGTAATTTAACGATAAGTTTTGATCTACTTTCCGGGCCGCCCGAGCTATCGGGTAGCAGATACTACTTCCAAGGAGCGTTCTGGGAAAACTGTAGCTCTGCCCGTTGATGATAAGATTTTTAACATTATTAATCTTATAACGACGACGCCACTCCAAGCACTGGTTCAACATCGCCTGACGAGTGCCAATGAAAACGAAATTCCTTTGAAATACCCTTCCAGAAACACTGTACCTAGTTGTCGAGTTTTGCTCGACAGAAGCCTCACGAAAAAATATCTCACACGCAAGGTCGTCCCGTACAATTGCTCCTAAGTCATAGGTTTCTCCAGCTATGGTATACCGTCGCAGATTTCTTACGGGGTTTCTTCTAATATAGGCCTTACAGGACTGCATAAATATCTGCTTAAAGCCACTAAAAACAAAGGACCGGCCTAGAAAAAAACCTGCAATATACCTTTGAACAAATGGATCTCTAATCGCTACCGCAGCCTCTGCCATAGCCCCACATATCTCACCGCCACGTAAGGAGTTGCGGTATGAAACCTCCTTTGAGTCAAGCTTATATGGAGAGACCGACTTTAGCGTCTGTATGCGAAATCGCGAAAGTATCCTAACTCTATCGTTAGAGAGATCTTGCATACATTGATTAACAATAAAGGAAGTCACACCAGCAAACGAGTAATTTCTTGCCCTAGCCATGACGTTGATGCCAACCATGACCTCGCTCTCACCGATATCCTTGGCTTTTGCAACAATTTTTTGACAGGCAAAAACATAGTTACGATCGCCTTCCATCGAGACCAGTTCACCCCGAATATGGAGCCGCGTTAATTGCTGAATTCCAGAGTTTTCCATCCAGCGAAGGCATGCTGTATGAACAACCTCAGAACGACCGGTAAACACAAAGCCTTTACTTAGAGCCTGTCCCCAACTTAACAGAATCCCTGCTTCAGCCCGACCACCCCAAAGCGAAAACAAAAAAAACAATGCCATCAATCGAACTATAAAAAACTTCAATTGCGGTTCAACCTATCAGTCGGGATGCCTAGCTGATCAATCGTCGCCAGAAAATTAGCCAACATCTCATCAGTTTTTAGCTCCAAATTCTGTTTGTGATCGGCAATCGCACCATCTATTGCCATAAAGATATCGTCAAAATACCTATGAGCCGGACTGCCCATTACAACACTTAATCGAAAACTCTTTAGAAAGTCGATCAGTTGATAGCCATTACCACCAATAAATGACGGCACCCTTTCTGCAGAACCACTGATAGGTTGAAATGATTCAGCAGGAAGTTCGTCAGACACCTTCCATAAAGACTCATTAACAGGAAGGATATCAATCCTCTTTAACACCCTTACGAAGGCGTTAATATTTTGTGGAGTAGTCCGGCCAAAGCGGACTTCTACAGCCAAATATGAGTCTCTACGAAAACGAGCCGCTTCATTTCGAACTCTACGAATATCTCGGCGGTACTGGTCAGCTCGCTGTTTGAAAATCAGCACCTGTTCGTAAAGTAACTCGTTATTAAGCTCTTCCCTGCGAGCCCGAGCCAGGGTGAGCCTAGTTTCAGCTAAAATTAACTGAGCTTCCGCCAGCAGCTTTCGATACTGGCCGAAATTTACCAATAATTGTCCATAGGCTTGAAGGCCCTCATTACGGTTCTGACCTACTGACCTAATATAGCCGCCATATGCTCGAAGCCAGTCATTAGCAGCTCGAAGCCCTTCATTTCTGGCTCTCTGCTCTTCTGCTGGGTTCCGGGTAATTGGGGGTGGGTTATTACCTTGCTGAGCAGAGACACCCAGCCCTAGGGGAAGCGCGATACCGGCGCCAATAGCAAATAAGAGAATCCTTCTCATACGCACTCCTGCTGTTTTCCTTGAGTTATTTCCAAATACGATACCCAAATATCATACTCAAGGGAAGGCCTTTTCGCCGCACCAAGACTGCTAAGATCAGTCTAAAATAGCCTATTTAAGCTGGTGATTTGAGGTGGCTAATAGGGCTGTCAAATTACTTGACACCTGAAGAAAAATTAGCCGCTAACACCCTTAAAAAACCTTTAAAATCAATAACTTATACCAATAAATCCTGGCACAGTGTTTGCTTCATATATCTATAATAAACCATATTCAAAAGGCGTAAATTTCCTAATGTTTCTAGCGATCAAAAAAAACCTAGCTACTACACTGCTTATTATCGCCGTAGTCAGTGCCTGTCAGCCTAAAAAGAAAAACCGAAACGACAATCAATCGTCTAAATCGTCGGCCAATATCAACCTGATGTATGAGAACCCGTTTGCTGATAATAACAACCTAGCTAATTTCGCGCAAAATACACTTTCGCAGTTTAACACACAATTTTCAGAATCGTCGCTATGGGCGCTTGGCGGCTGTGATTGCTCGCCGAAATTCACCGCACAGTACCTTGTAGCTCTCGTTAAAAGTCGAGGAGCTTTACCACAAATCCTTGTACCGACAGTACGTGAGGAAGTGCGGAACAATTCAATCCTTCGAACACTGCTTTCATTTCCTCCTGGAGGACTCGCCAACATTTCAAATACGTTACTAAATGTCTTCATGACCGACTCGACTGTTTCTAAGATGGTGAAAAGCGGTCTAAACGATAAATTCAAAGCATCCCTTCCTGGTGGCACTAGTATTGGAACGGCCGTTGATTATGGCTTTGATTTATTTCAAAACCCCATCATACGAGCGGGACAGCACTCTACCCAAGTTCCAAGTAGTATGGACATCGGCTTGCAAGCATCAAAATGGATGCTAGTGCAAGGAACTGGAGCTCTTTGGAAAAATACCACACCACTAGCTTTTGGTGATCACGGACTGCAACTATTAGCTACTTCGATGACCATGGCAGAGTGGAAGTACGTATTTGGCCTTGATGAATCGAGTTCAAATACCATTTATGGTGGCTTAGCTTTCAACCCTGCTCAAGGTATCAATGCACCGATCGGTAAGTTTGACCCTAGAGTAGACACTGGCCGTTCAGGTATTGTCTCAGGGCAATACACTATAAGCTTCCCGAATGGACAAGCCATTCAACTCGCAACCAGTATCAAAGAGCAGTGGCAAAGAAGCGCTTCCCCAGTATCTCTAGATGAACAGGCTCGTGTTTGGGCTTCAGCAGCACAAGGATATTTGAACCTAAGGCCAACAGCTCGTACGGCAACTACAGCCGCGATGTTTGCTGGTGGGCCTGCAATATTTCCACCAGAAGCACATACTCTACCATTAGCATTTCTTAAAGGAATGGCGGCCCTGCTTGACGGACCGATCATCGACAAAGACCCGAAAGTCATTCACCAAACTGCCGATTTGTCGCCTCAGCCAAACAGGAATAGACCAGTAGCGTCAATGTTAAGTCTTGCTAGAATGGCCCGAGCATTAAACCTTTGGATTAAGGCACTAGAGTCAGCTGAACAAGACCAGCTGTCGCCAGAAGTCTTACAAGAAATCGTAGACAGCCGCTCTATATTAAAAGATGCAATGAGATTAGCGGTTCAATCCATTTTGGATCTTTATGTAAATCCGAACGTTCCTAATAGGCTCAATACTATTGCACTAGTAACTTCACAGTCTGATATGACTCCGCCACCGTTTGCAGAAGCAGCTGAGACCCTAGCTGCACTTGCAGATATTGATGTTTATACTCTTAAGCAGTCAGGATCGCTCACTGACTTTAGCAAGAAAGTTATTGGCCTATTTCATTGGTTCACTTCTGAGTACATGGCTGATTATTCGGTGGGAAGTCAGCGTTATCAGCCATCTGCAGAAGGAATGATTTGGTCTTTAAACGCCTTTCAAAGCTTCTCTCAGTATCCGGCTCACTTGAACCAAGCACCTTGGTTACAGGATATTTTAAGGAACCTCCAATCAGCAGTATCAAACTGGGACGGAGGGTATCACTTATGAGAAGCCTCATCTTTTTAATGACATGTTTATTTATGCTTGTTCCTAAGATAGCTACCGCACAAGCTGATAATCTTCCAAAAGGAATTGGAGCTTATACGTTAGGATACCGGTATTTTGATTCCCAAACTCATAAATACGATGAGAATGGCGAGCTGCAAACCCTTGGGGCACCATTTTCTAAAGATTTTTCTGGACAAAACCTATTGACTGGAGCTGGTGGGGACGACCTCAAAAAACTAGCTAATGAATTGAAAAAGTTCGATGGAAACTCCACCAGCGGCGACAGCCTATTAAACACTATAAACCTGGGTACCCTAAAGGTCGATGTCGAAGCCGAGATTACCGGCCAAGCGTTTGGTATCGGTTACGGCATCCGGGAGTATTTAAGTGGCTTTCTACTTGTACCATGGACAGAGGTTACAGTAGATGCCGATATACAGTTCTCAGGGCAAAATAATGCTGCAGAGATAAAGTCTCGCCTAGGTGATTTGGCTTTTGATGAACTTAAATCGGGATTAGACAAGGCAGAGAATGTCAATGCTCAGCAAATTGTCGACGGTATTACTGATCTAGGTTACGAGGATCCAAGGCACTGGGAACACCAAGGCTTAGGTGATATTCAGTTTGGTACCATTTTAAGTGGTTCAAGCCGAGTTACCAGAAGAAACACCACCATCCAAACACTAAAGACGACTGTAACCATCCCTACAGGTTACTATGACGACCCTAATGTGCTTACTGACGTTAGTCTAGGCAAAGGTTACTACGTTCTGACGAATACTTATTCTCAAAAACTAGTCTTTGGCAAAACCTTTTATATGGGTGCTGATGCAACTCTAGGATATGGCCTACCCAATACAGTTTCTAAACGAGTGCCTGAAGAAGAGGAATCACTGGTTAGCCCAGATAGAACCGAAGATGTCACCCTAACACCGGGAGCTGATATCGGCTACGGTGGTATGATGGGCCTAAACATGAACTTCTTCAAAACCAAATACTATTTAGGAGTAAAGTCACATCAACGTGATTCCTACAGCGGCTCGATAGAGGGGAATTATGAAAAACTATCTAAAGGCTCAGACTCCTATCAGTTATTTCATGAGCCTGCAGTAATACTAGATAGCACCGAAGCTTTCAAAAAAGGCCGATTTTTTATTCCATTGGTCGCTCAGCTAAAAGCTCATCTACCAATCAAAGCAAAAAATTCACTAAACGAGAAGTATTTCGAGCTTACGCTTACTAGCTTTTTCTCAACTCCGTATGCTAGCAATACCAAGAAAAAAGTAGTTAAAAAGTCTAAAAAATCTAAAAAGAAATATAAAAGACACCTAACAAAAAAGCATAAAAAGAAAAAATCAAGAAAGAGAAGGTCCCGCAAAGTTCACTAATACTTGTGTTAACAACAATCATATCTTAAAATCCTGATATGGGACTTTTTTATCCAACAATAGTTACTTTAAACCTTATACTAGCGCCAGCTTTGCAAGCTGAAGTCACCGAAGAAGGGGTCTCCTTGCGCGAGCTCTGCCGTAAAAACATCTCGGGCCAATACATATCTTGGTACGACCAAGTTTACCGGGCAAAAAAACAACTCAAACATTTTTCGAAAAAAGAAGGGGAACTCGCTCAGCAGATAAAAGTTTACCGAGTCGATTATGATAAAAAAAAGAAGGCGGCACAGAGCAAAGAGTACAATGCCTCAATATTAAACGCTAGAGATCATGCAAAAAATCGTATCGATACTAGCGTAACTCAGTTAAAAGAACTCAGAAGATCAAAAACAAAAATTTCGCTTGATCTCGCAGAGTACCAACAAAAGCTTGCAAAACTTAAACCAAGCATAACAGCAATATTCACAATTAAAACACTTCAAGAAAAAAATAAGAAAAACTACCCAATCTCAATCGAGTATAAGTCACGCTGCCCTAAATATAGATTCATGTGCAAATTGCCGGGCAAAGATATTTATTACCTTAAAATAATAGTCAAACAGCTTGAAACCCCGGTATCCTGCGAGCGCTATATTAGTTTTTCACAGCAAAGATAGTTCAGTCATCGAACAACCGAAACAAGTCGCCACTAATATAATCATTCTCTACAATATTCACTAAATAAAAATTATCGTGAATCTGTTGGATCAAATCATTCGCTTGACTACCTACCGGATAAAAAGACGCCCATTCATCCAACCAAAGCTTAAATGCCTCGTCTTTCCATATCATAAAGCTTTCGCTATCTACCACCGTGGGTTGAATGATTTCTTTTCCAGGAAAAACGCCCCAGGTCACTGCGTTTACTGATTCAGTGCGCTTCTTATCGTTAGAATAAATCTTGCCTTCTTTGTTGACCGCCCTAAATGAAATACTAGGAAATTTATCAAGTTTTTTAAAAATAACCTCAAGCTTTTCTGGTGAGCTAAAAAATTCAACATATGCCTTCTGATAAACATACCCACCTGCCCCTCCCCAGCCGACATATGGGTCGGTTGAGTCTGCACCATTGACTTGAGGTTGGCTGTTAATCGTTAAATAACCCATCGAGTTTATTCGATGTAAATCATTATCAATTTTAGACGTCTCTGCTTGCACCGGAAACTCGCACCAAGGCAACTGGTCGATCTTGCCGTCACAAAAATTGATAAAAACCTGTGAGACATCGTCAAAAGTCTTGGGTTCGCCCAAGGATTTTTTTAACTTTTCAAGCCGAGCAGATGCTCCTGCTGCTTGGCGAGATAAATAATGATCACGCCACCTTCCAAAAGCCGGGGAAGACGACAGGCCCCAACGACCGTTAGGGAAATTATCCCAGGTCATGGTCCGAGCTAAATAGCTTTTGGGACGGTTACTCCAAAAAATAGGCCTTACATCTTCCTCTTCAGCACGTCGACCATCAACAGTAGCGGGACGCCAGGGCAAGACTCGGCTGCTAACCGATTCATCAATAAGCCCAATATTCTTCAAAACCGCTGTCACAGACTTTTCTAAATTCAGAGTGTAAAAATGAAGACCAGGAACACCACGATTTAGCAGCTCCTGACACATCTTAGCACAAAGCTTGATTCCATATTTTTGCACAGCCTCATCATCAGTTCTAATGTTCTCAAGCTCCGATGTAATTCCATCCGGGACCTTAATCTTCAAAAAATCGCTAAATTTTTTGAAACTACTATAATTTTGGATCGGTAGAATACCCGGTAAAATCGGGACCGTTATCCCAGCCGATAAGCACCGCTCTTTGAAATTAAAAAACTCTTCAACATCATAAAACAGTTGGGTGACAATAAAGTCCGCACCATTATCAACTTTTAACTTTAAAAAACGGATACACTCGTCTTTATCGCTGGATTGTTCGTGCCCTTCCGGATAACCAGCTACGCCAATTCCAAAATAGTCGCCAAACTGGCTTCTCATATACTTAACAAGATCGGACCCGTAGGCAATGCCACCTTCACATGGCTTCCACTCGCCACCGCCTTGGGGTGGGTCCCCTCTAAGAGCAAGAATGTTTTGAATGCCAAATTCCTGGCACTGAGTCAAAGTCTCTTGAATTTTATCTAAAGGCATTTGAGTGCAGGTAAGATGCATCATCACGTCGACGCCAAAATACTGCTGTACAACACGGCTTAACTCAAGACTTAGCCCACTTGTACTACCTCCAGCCCCCCAAGTAAAATCTATAAACGTCGGTTCCAGCTTAGCCATCCGCTCAAGCCGGTTATACAAGTTATGAACGCCGCCATCGGTCTTAGGAGGGAAAAACTCAAAAGAGAAAAAGGGTCGTTTCTCGGAAATCCTACTATTAATCTTATCAATAATTTTCAAATAAAGTTTCTCCGCCTTATTCCAAGAGAAAAATATTAATTAAGTATACGTATCCATTGGTATTTCACAAACAAAATTAACCATGCTGAAGCACCAACGACCCAAACATAAAGAGTAAGCATACCACCCTAAAACCTGGACCTTACCCGATATTTCTGCTAACACCTTAAGCTTGTTTGACTTAAGGTAAAGCATATTGGAACCTTCCCTAAAAAAAGCCCCTGCAACCAGTCGCGCAAAGATAGACAATCTGGCCTCAAATTGGTCCTTTATTAGCATCTCAAGCGTTTTTTATCTACTAATTGGCGGTATTGGTATTCTGATAGCTCACTATAACCACGGAAGCCTAAACCAGGCAATAAGCTTGGATGTTTTTCAACGGGTTGGAGCAGCATCTGTATTTCTTATGATAGGCCTTACAACAGGTGTCTTATTAATCCTAAGCTATCTTTTAGAGGGATGGTCGCAATCATTTGTAGTCGCTAAGGCTAGTATTACCGCTTACATCGGTCCTTTAAGTCGGCTAAGCTTAGTTTATTTATCGCTGATATCAGCAATTGCCGAAGAGCTATTTTTTCGTGCAGCGCTTCTACCCTATACAGGTATTTTCTTTGGCAGCCTATTTTTTGGTCTCTTGCATGTCGGCCCAAACGGCCGTATCTCAACCTGGAGTTTTTGGGCCGTTATCGCCGGGCTGCTGCTGGGCTCAGTTTACCAGTCTACAAACTCACTATGGCCGGTTTGGTTGATTCATTTTTTGGTGAATATCGTGGGAAGGCTTTCATTGAAAAGGCAGTACGTGCGGGCTT
>JANQHA010000419.1 GCA_028282865.1 Oligoflexales bacterium | reverse complement strand
TGAGACATGGCGATAGCCTTAGGTTTGTGCTTCCCCTCGCAGCTAATTTAAGCATTGATGATCTTAGAGCCTGTATACCAGAGCCGTATGAGCTCAGTAGACCTAAAGACGAAGATACCTACCGTATCGGTGCTATAGAAATTATATCTGGTAATAGCTTAGAAACAATGATGTCTGCTGATGTTGTTATGCTTGCATCAGGTACTGCGACCCTTGAATGTGCGATTGTCGGAACCCCAATGGTAGTTATGTATGCACTAGACTTCTTCTCTTATTTTTTAGCTCGAATGTTTGTCAAAGTGAAGTTTATTAGCCTAGTAAACTTGTTATTTGATCGGGAGGTAGCTAAGGAGTTTATTCAAGACCTTCCTGTTTCAGAGATTTCCGACGAAGTTTCATCATTACTATTCGACGATGATCGCCGTTTTAATATATTAAATGCATTAGGTACCCTTCGAGGTTCTATGAAGCCCGGTGCTGCTGCAGGTGCTGCTGGTATTTTAATGAGCGAACTCAAAAAGAAGGGCCTCGTTAATAGTGGATAGTAATCCGTATAAAAATCTTATCTCGATTCTGGTGTCGTTGGCGCTTAGGCATCGGAAACATATTGCTATTATTTTTATCTCTCTAGCATTTATGGGTATCGTCCAAGCAATGTTTTTATTTTTGGTAGGGCCTTTGCTTAAAACACTTATTGTGATGGGAGCTCAGTCAACCCAGATACCGCTGTCAGAAATACTGCCGGAATCCCTTCGTGCTTTCAACGGTAGTCAGCTCATTATTGAGAAGTCACAGCTGCTGATTGGTGTTCCCCTTGCCATAGTTTTAGCCGGTCTGGTGAGAGCATTTGCGAATTATCTTTTCCAAGTAAATCAAGCTGCACTATCATTGAGAGTTGCGACTGAATACCGTCAAGGCCTTTTTAGGGGCTTATTAGCCAAAAACTTTCTATTTATATCTGGTAGGTCAGCTGCTAGCTGGATGTCGTTATTAATGAATGATGTGCTCTATTTGCAAATGAAATTTTCCGAAGTAACGACCGTTATGTTACGAGATTCAGTCCTGGTTCTGGGGTGTTTTTTTGCTCTTTTTATTATTCACTGGCCGACTGCCGTTGTTCTCGCTTTAGCTGCGCCGATATTTGCTAAAGTTATGGGGAAAGGCGGGAAGAAGATTTCTTATTATAGCGAGATGTGGCAGAGAGACTTGGCCCGCATATCTGCAGCAGTGTTGGATATGCGCTCAAGATTTAATTTTATTTACGCTCAAAATGCCGGAGCTTTGGAAATAAAGCGATTTGAAAGGATGAATGATTCCTACTATTCGAAGATTAGAAAGTCGATTTTAATTCGCTCAAGTTTTGCGCCCTTGGTAGAGCTTTTCGGTTTTTCTATATTTGCTCTGTTTTTTTACTTAGTCGGAAGGCAAAAATTCGGTTTTAATTTTAGTTACGAAGTGATGATTCAGTTTTTTGCCGCCTTAGGCATGCTTTTGCGACCTTTAAGGAATTTAGGGGAGCAATTTGCAAGATTTGGCGAACTACGGGGTGGCTTAAGTCGTGGCCTCGACCTTGTTGATCGTCAAGGGTTTTTACAAGACTCCCCCATCGTTTCTAAAAAGCTAAGTAGGGCTATGGGTGCTCCAGATACTATTGAAATAAAAGAGTGCAAGCTTCGATTGGCTGGTAAAACGCTATTAGACATAGAGAATCAGAGTCTGTGCTTTGGTACTAGTATTGCTGTCGTAGGACCGAGTGGCGCTGGTAAATCATCATTGGTGAAAGTTTTATCAGGTTTGGTGGAGGCTGATATCTGGCGGGCAAACCTAAAGCAAGCCGAGCTCGCGCAATTGACATCGACCGTGAGTCAATCGCCCTTCTTATTTTCTGACACCATTAGAAATAATTTATTATATTCCAACGATCAGCGTATAGACGACAATATGGTTAAAGCAGCCTTGGAGCAGGTTAATTTGTGGGATGATGTTCAAGGACTTTCAGATCAGATTGATACCGAGTTTGACCCTTTGAACCCCAAGCTCTCAGGTGGGCAGATTCAACGCCTAGTGATTGCAAGGGCTCTTTTAAGGCGAAAACCGATGCTATTGTTTGATGAGGCGACATCGGCTATTGATGTGACTAACGAACAGCTGC
>JANQHA010000379.1 GCA_028282865.1 Oligoflexales bacterium | reverse complement strand
CATGCAACCGCTATGTCTGACAAGGGAGATGAAAAAGATGTCGGCTTTAGGGTGGGCCCACGGATCAATGCGGTCGGTCGTTTAGAGCATGCAGACTCTATTATTGAAGCGTTTATCGGTGAAAACCCTGATCCGCTCATTGAATATATGGAAACCTGCAACGATAGGCGCAAACAGATTCAACAAAATATCATAGCCGAAGCTGAGAGATCAGCAGCCGAGTACCCCGATGACCCTATTTTATTCTTAGGTGGTGATTGGCATCCCGGTGTGGTTGGAATTGCAGCGAGTAAGATCGCCGAGAAGTTTTGGAAGCCAACTTGGCTATTTCAGATGAGCGATTCGGTATGTAAGGGTTCTGCAAGATCGATGATCGGCATGGATGTGACCGATGCAATGGGTTACTGCTCCGATCTATTTTTGAAGTTTGGTGGTCATAAGGCAGCTGGTGGCTACACTTTTCCCACTGAGCGGATCGATCAGATTCGGGAGAAGCTGAATGAATATGCTAACAATATAAAAACTCAAGACCCCAAGCTCTGGGTCAGCCAGGCAAGCTATGACTGTCAGCTGCCCGTTGAGCTCATTGACTTGGACTTAGCTGATAGCCTGCAGGATCTTAAACCTTTTGGTCATGGTTTTGAAGAACCGGTCTTTTTGGTAGAAGGTCAGGTAGAAAAGATCGACTTCTACAAAGATAAAGTCACCGGTGAACCGAAGCATAGCGCAGTTTTTATTGCTAAAGCCGATCGCCAGAAGCAGAAGATTATGTTTTTTAATGATGTCCTTGATGAGCTAGAGCATGGATCTCATGCGAAGTTTTTGGTAACGGCGTCTCGGAATAAGTTTCGTGGAGTTTATAGTTTGGATCTGTATGGGGTGGATGTGGACTTTTGCGTGTGACATTTTTATATGTCAATAGTGAGTACAAGCAATCTCATTTTTTCTTTCTGAATTCTGAAAACTGACATCGTGTTTACCTCTTCTTCGCTCACTACATTGGTATTTTGAGGGTCTAAAACCAAACTAGGAGAAATTGGTATTGTGGCCGTTTCTCAACTTCGCCTAAACTACCGGGCTAAAATAAGGTCAAATCTAAGTTTGCTACTCTTAAGCAACCAAATGCAATCTAATCGGCTTCACTTCACCTTCTTCCTCAGCTGCAATTGCTTTTATGTCTGCAATTGGAAACTCTCGGTGCCCTAAGCGTTCTCGCATAATAGCTTTGATTAAGACTTCTGTCCCAGGCTTCATTCCGGCAAAGTCCGAGCTTTTTCTTTCCCATTTAGAAACGGCACCATGGTTTAACAGCCCCAAAGCCATAGCAAAGTCTTCCTGAGTCATATTCATAAATTTACGAATAAATGAAATATGAGTACCAGTGAAGCGAATGGGCGAGATTGCTAAGGCTTCGAATACGGCATGTCCTAACTTTACTTCGTTGATGCGGGGTACCCAATCACCGTCTCCTAACGGATCGTCTAACTCAATCTCATCAACAATCACCGGGAAACCATACCCCTTTATCAAATAGTTTTTCTTCGTTTTAGACTTTTTCCTAGCCACAAAATATCCTCAACGATTTGGGTTTATGACTGTCACGATAATGATCGTATTTGCAATCGCCACAACAAGATCAATGGCTCTTCCGTCTATATTACGCCCTTCAACTCTATATCTCCATGTACCATTTTTAAACTCATCTAAAAATGGGTTGTGTCGACCTGTTCGTAAGCAGTGGGTGAGGTCATTAAAGTCGAATTGTCGCTCTTCCATTCTCCTACGCGCATGTATCGATCTGAAACCATGATTTGAAGCATGTCTTATTAATCTGTGAAGTTCAGCAGATGGCAATGGCTTCAAAACAACGACCTAACTGTTACTTATTATCATAATTGATCCTAAGTATCTAGGGAAATTTTACCATAATACTCCGCAACATTGATAGGTTCGCTTCATCATTACCTAAATTGTCTCTGCATGACCTAAATTTTAGTTCACTCTTAATGTCCTTAGCCTATTCAAAGCCGCTGCAAGTTCAAATCGTCTAAAGATTGCTAGGTTACCGTCTGGCGTTTCTAAGATACTTTGCAAACCATGATGGGAAATCTTTTCTTCAACCTCTAAAATGAGTTCGTCAAATGATTTATGGGAGTTAAGCGAGTGTTCTTTGAGATAAACAATTGCAGCTGCAATACCCCTCATCTGACTTTCGTCGACTAGTTGCTCGACTTGAGATAGGTCAATGTCCTCTTGACCAATGGTGATTTCATCGGTTTTTTTGGTTCGGGTATGAACTGGTCTTTGGCCTTTTCGTAGGTTGATACTTTCTGGGGCTATGTGACGTGGTTTGAATTGTGGTAGCTGATCTTTGTGTTCTGCTAGGCGGTTATTGGAGTATTTGTTTGCGATAGCTTTGGCATTTTGAGTGACTTCTTTGCTGTGGTAATCTTCTAGGGCGATGACTAAGTCTGCAGAGTCGAAGTAGTCGCCACAACCTCCCATAACTAAAATAGTCGAGATGCTGCGCTCTTGATAAATTTGAGCAATTTTATCGCTAAAAGGTGTGATGGGTTCCTTTTCTTTTACGATAAGTTCTTGCATGCGTCGGTCTCTGATCATGAAGTTGGTTGCGGAAGTGTCTTCATCAAGTAATAGTAATTTTGCATCGACTTCGATGGCCTCGATAATATTTGCTGCTTGCGAAGTGCTGCCGCTGGCGTTGGTCGTTGAAAATGATTGGGTTGATTGACCACCTGGTAAATTATTTATAAACGGAGAGATATCAACACCGTTAACAGACCTCTTGTCTTCAGATCTAATTTTGACCGCATCAAAGATCGTTACTACGTACTCCCTGCCGTCTCCTGGAATATGATTGTACACCCCCAGTTCAATAGCTCGTAGCAAGGTCGATTTGCCGTGGTAACCACCTCCGACAATAAGACTGACTCCTTTAGGGATACCCATACCAGTGATTGTTCCTTTGTTGGGAGTTTCAATACTTACTTCTAAGGTCTTTGGGCTTTCAAAGGGGATGGAGTTCGCAGTTAATGGTCGATCGTCGATACCGCTAGCTCTTGCTAAAGTCGACCCATTTGCAATAAATGACACTAAGTTCTTTTCTTGTAAGGCGCTTCGCAAGCTGCTGGCATCTTCGAAGGTGTCTACATGTAGGCTAACTTGTTTTGGGTCAATGGACTTATAAAACAATGATCGCTCAACAATAGCCGGTAGGTAATCACAAATCATCTTTATGGCTTCACCGCCTAATATCCGCCTGCCATTTGCTGGTAAAGCTAGTAAAAACCTTACTTCAATCTGCTGATCATTAATGAACATTGAAGTGCGTTCTAAGATTTGCTGACCAGGACGATCAATCGAAATGATTCCACTTTTCCCTGAGCCGCAGATGCGAGAGTACTTGCGGCTAACTAAGTCAAATTGTCTAGTTAGGTAGTCTCTTAGTGCGATCTCCCGATCTTTATTACGATATAGATTGCTTGGAACTTTTGCATGATCTTGAGAAACAATAATTCTAAATTTGCTAGGTGCGGCAAATGGATCACCTTGGACATGATCAATAACCAAGGAAAATAAATCATGGTTATAAGAGCCTTTTATGCTTTTGTAAGTGCTGTAGTTTTTTTGATCTATATCGTTAAGTTTTGCCTTTAACTGTCCAAAATTTGCCACTATACCTAAACTCCTATTCCACGATCTTACTAAGGATAACAGAAACTTGTATATTTCATCAGCAAACAATTTGGTAAAGCTTTTACTGAAGTGGCAATTATAGGTGGTATTTTGCTATAATAATTTTATATGCAGTTTAATCGTTGGGCGGGTAGGAATGCGGACTCTTCTCTTGAATGCCGGATACGAGCCTATGATGTTGGTAGGGTGGCAACGGGCACTGTGTTTGGTCCTCTCTGATAAGGCTGAAGTCGTCGAAGAATATGCCGACAAGGTCAGAACTATCTCGACATCTTATAAAATGCCCAGTGTCATACGGCTTAACCGATATGTTCGCTTTGTGACTTGTTTTGGTATTGCCAAATGTAATCGGCGTAACATCTTAATTAGAGATCACTACAAGTGTCAGTATTGTGGAGTTGCATGCAGCAATCGCACTGCTTCTATTGATCATATTATTCCGCGGAGTAAAGGTGGCACCACAGATTGGTTTAATGTTGTGTTGGCATGCCATGACTGCAACCGCCGAAAGGGTAGTAAGTCTGTTAAAGAGGCTGGTTTCAAGTTACGTAGTCAACCGATTGCTCCAAGTTGGCGCGAGTTGATTGTAGCTGGGTACGCTAATATTGACTCGACTTGGATGCCATACGTAGAGAAAGAATCAGCTTAGTTCATTTTAAAAAATTTCCCCAAAAAATTTGGTACAGACTGCGCGGATGTAGCTAGAAGAGCTGTTTTTTGGCATGCGCCATCACGATTACTCATCGGGGGTTGTTTGGAAGTCGATTAAATTCAAGTCGATAACAAGTGCTCCGAATGCAATGTCACCTAACACTGACTTAGCTTTGCCGTATTCGAAGTCACTAATGTCGCTTTCGATGTGGACATTTAATATGACAATCGGCTGAGTATTGTAATACATCTCGTAAACATCGTAGAGTCCTAAGTCAGCCGGAGCTGACAAAGTGTCAAACCCTTCAGCATTAAGCTGATATCGTATGACTTGGTCAAATACTTCAGGGTTTCCTTCAGGCTGATAAGAAATTCCCGACTCTAAAGTCTTTGCATGGATGACTCCGTTTCCAGCCTCTCTGGGATTTTCCGGATCGCCGGTATCATGTATGACTTGAACATCCTCTTTGAAATCTATATCAGCGAATTTGGTCATATCTTGAATAATAGGACCAATAAAGTTTGGTTTGAAAGGTATAAACCTGGTATCACCCTTTTGACTAATTCTTGAAAAGCGGGAGTCAACACCCAGCCTTTCGATCTCTTCGTAAGGGACCTCAATTTCTTTTCCTGCCGAATCAAAAGTTATCTCCGACTGAACTAGCTTGAAGGTAGGGTCGTGGCATGGTGCGAGACCTTCGGTTGTGGTAGTGGCACCTATTCTAGTGATAGTCGCAGTTCCGCTGCATATGATTTTATTTGTTCTCTTCTTCCGGATAATAAAGCTATAAGTGCCTTTGAATACAAAACTGTCCTCTTCTGGCACGGCATTCTGCGAATGATCGCTCACAGGCTTTCTCTCATTTTCGCCACCGCGAAATCCGTCGCCACTAGAGCAACCCCATGTGAGCGACGCTAGCGCAATTATAACCAGTCGAAATATTGCTAAATTTATCATCTTACTATTCCTTCGTTCATATAATATGATGCATATTTTGGTCCACATTCATGAGATAAAAATATAAGTAATATTAGATACTTATTGTCATTGACTGAATGGTTCTGTCAAATCCATAGACACTTTAGTGTGATTCAATTGATATTGTGCCGGCTAAGCTGATAAATTGATTTTAGCTGTCAACGGTTATGCTGGAGGTGACCTATTAACGCATCAAACTTTTATGTCGTTTCTTCTACTAAGCTTGGTATCGACGGCGTTAAGGAGTGGGATACAGACGGCTCGATAAATATAGGCTCTATTGGACTTTCACCAGAACAATATCCGTCTTTTGTAGCTGAGGTTCGAAGTCATTTTCGTCCCAATATTTCAATAGCGGTGGTTCCGGCTAATTTTGTTCCTTCAGCTGTTTTTTTCGACATGGATGCGACGGTTATTCGCGAGGAATCTTTAGACGAGATATCGAGAAATTACGGTGTTTATGATCAAGTTGCGGCAATAACCGAACAGGCTATGTCAGGGGCGATAGACTTTTCGACTTCGTTAAAATTACGTTTAGCTCTGATCAAGGGGGCGCCTGAAAGCATTTTAAATGACTTTACTAGGCATTACCAATTAAACTCGGGTGTCGAAAAACTTATTAATTTCTTGCACGGTATTTCGGTGCCGACTTTTCTAGTCTCCGGGGGGTTTAGTCATGTTGCTAGCCATGTTCAAAAAAGATTGAATATCGAAGGCTCATATGCAAATCAATTAGAGATAGTCGATGGCGTGATAACCGGGGGAATAACTGGGCAGATTGTCGATGCAGCTATGAAAAAGTCATGGATGTTAGATGTTATTGATGAGTATGGGTTTGATCCCAGTGCCATTGTAGCGGTTGGTGATGGCGCTAATGATCAAATGATGCTTGATGCTGCAAGTCTAGCTATCGGGTTTCGACCAAAATCAGTTTTGTATCCGTTTTTAGATGCTCACATTGGGTCAGATACAGATCATACCTTTTTAATATCAGTATTACAGCGGACAAACTATTTATAAACCCAGTTTTCAGAGTTGATGCTAGAGGGTGTGTCAGATTTATAGAGCTTAAGTCCTGCCACATCTTTACTGGCAACCGAAGACTTTACTCCATAGTACAGTGGGATAAAGGGAACTTGCTTATGCCAAATATTTAGGACTTGATCGGCTAAATTGGACCTCTTCTTGCCATCTAGCTCTTTCGAGAATTTAGACAATAATTTATCTATATTACTATCTCTCCAAGCGCCTATGTTTTGACCGGTATAGTCATTTTGATAAGTCGGTATCTCTGCTGAATGGAAAATACTATAAGGCAGTCGGGTCGGGGTTGCTGGCCATGAAAATATTGCTAAGTCTGTAAACTCTGCTCTAGGTATGAACTTAGAAAAGTATCTTTTAACTGGGTGGGTCTTAATGATAGCCTCTATCCCAACCTGTTTTAACTGATTGGCGAGCTCTCTAGCCATTTCGGCGCGACCGCTGTTGTCGTCTGGTATGTCTATTGTTATTGATAATTTTTTTTGCTCTTTCATACGGTAAATAGATTTACCTTGCAGTCGCCAACCTAAGCGTTCCAATATTTGTTGACTTTTACCTGGAGAATAACTAATTGGATCGTTTGTTGTATTTGTTGTCTCAAATGGTTGGTTGGCTGCTTTTACTGAACCGTGAAACACGGAATTGATGATTTCTTTGCGGTTTATTGCATGGGCAATTGCTACCCTTAGGAGCCGGTTGGCAAGCAAAGGGTTTCTAAGGTTAAACATGATTTGGTTCATTCTATGAGTATCAACCATGTTGATATTGGCAGAGATGTTTTTTTTCTTTAAGTCTTTCTGCATTGCGACGGTTTCAGGTAGTGACAATTCATGTTCGGGAATGATGGCGATGGAGCGGTTCCGGTATGCCCACTTGAGTTCAGGGGTACCTCCCAGCTGCCATATAAAAATGCTAGCAGTTTTACTCGATTGGTGAAATTGGAGGTTTTGCTTTAGTTGCAAAGACTTTTCGTACTTAAATCTGGTCACGATAAATGGTCCGTTGTATAGACCTTTATTCAACGGGTCTTTTTTATACAGGCTGTTTTTGAAGTAGTTGCTTAAATTTTTCTTGCTTGCCTCCCATATAGGCTGCTCAATGTGAGCTGGCAATAAGAAAAAGTCATCTAGCTGATCAAAATCCGAGGTAATTTGGTAGTAGCTGATTTGAAACTCACGGGGATTTCCGTGCTCGACGATAGACTCAATGGCCGAGAATTGATCTAACGTGTTGCTACCCTCGGCTCGAATTGCGTTGATGATTTCCCAGGTGAATAGGACATCTTTTACTGTAACCGGTCGCTTATCTGCCCATCTGGCATCTTTTCGGATGCGCCAGTTGGCGACCAAGTGGTGGCGCCTTTTCTTTTTGCGACGATCAAGCTGTTTGTTCTCAAAACTTGGTATTTTTATACAGAGGCTGCACCTTGTAGCCCCCTCCTCATCAGTATAGATAAGTGGCCTTTGATAAAAGTTCAGGACGAACTTTCCTTTGTAATCATTAATTTCATATGGGTGCAACGATCTTGGAATCTGAGTCACTCCCACTTTAAGTATCTTGCTGCTATGCTCTTCTTGTGCTGCAGCATTTAGGGCAAGAAGCCATAATGTAGTCGCCAGTAAACCTAGCACGAAAAAGTTTCTCATAAAACTCCCTAAATACCGGTGATGAAGGCACTTTAGCAGCATCTGATGTCCCTGTGATTACCGAGTCTGATTTTATGCCAAATAACCACTCATTGTATACGGTTAATTATACAACCTTTTCTAGGGCAATTTTAGGCGTTTTGGAAGAATTTTTTAACTTTGAGAAATAGGTAGGGATTTAGCTTTTAATCTACATTCCGATACAGGCAATGGACTACGTTATCCAGAACAGTATAGGTACGATAGTGTTAGGTTTTAGGGAAAAAGCCAAGCATAAGCTACATGGCCCGAGTTTACGTTGGGATCAAGTCATTTTGCATACATGTATATGGAGCGTGGTTTTTTTCGCGCTCTCAAGAAGTGCTATTGGTGATTATATCGATCGTAAATTAGGAGTGCCCGCTGACTTTCGAGTGCGAAGTCTCATGTCCAAAGATCCGGTAATTAGCCCTAAACTGAAAATCTTTGCGGTTGATGATCGTACCGTTAGCTGGCTAAATTCTTCTTCTTTGTCTATGAAGCAATGGAGTCTTTTACTAAAGTCTATCAGTAGTCAAGATCCCAAAATAATATTAATTGATAAAATTTTTGGTCTGGATGAACAAAAAAAAGATAACACATCTAGGTCCATTGAGCAGAGTTTAGCCACATTGAAGACTCCAGTAGTAGTTGGATCATTCATCCCCAAAAAACCTCTAAAATACCGCGACCCTCTCAAACTTGAAGAAGATAGTTTCCGGCTTGAGAGTTATCTCTCTAGCTCTTTGGAAATGGTTGGTTTATCTAGCCTCTCTGGAGTTGTTGCTGCTCCAAACTCCGTTGTATATGGACCTTATGTCGAAATGGCCCGTGCTGTTAAACATATTGGCCATATTCATTACTCTTCTGACCATCGTTTGGTTCCAATGTATCGCGTGAGCGGAAATACAGTATTACCTCATTTTGGACTCTATACGGCGGATAAAGTCGAGTTAGGACGGAGGAAGTTTTCTATTAGTGGCAAAACACTTCCAGTCGATCGACGAGAACAAGTATTGGTAAATTTCCCTCACCCTAAAAACTTATATAAAAGAACCTATTCACTTATGCATAACTTAAAAAGAGCTGAGCAGGGTGAAACTGTTCGTCATATAAACCCCGGTGATGTCGTTATGATACTACCGATGATGTACACTGGAAACACCGATTTTAAAGATAGTCCATACGGCCCGATACCAGCGTCTTTTGCCCATGTTTCGTTTGTAAACAGCATACTAACCGGGCAATGGATCTGGACTTTAGATAGTGATCTTCTCATCATTTCGCTGATGGCATTGTTCTGCGGCCTATTAGTTTTATATTTAAGCAACATCATTGCAATCGCGTCACTTCTGGTTGTTTTAGCAAGTTATATCACGGTTGTTTTTCTAGCCTTTGCTTATCTATCGCTATCTTTTTCCTGGTGGGGCGGTGTGATCGCTGGTTGTATGAGCTTTATAAGCCTTTATGTGACGAAAACTCGAGCAACTGAGGCGAAGTCCTTACTGCTTCGCAGTGCCTTTGATGGTTCGGTGTCATCTGAACAGCTGACACAGTTAGTAAAAAGTACCTCTCAAGTTCAACTAGACGCCAGAGAGCAAGTTGTGACGATTATGTTTTTAGATGTTGTAGGCTATTCGCTACTAGCTGAAAATCAGGCGCCTCGAGTAGCATTTGATCAGTTAAAGCTGCTACTTAACGAGTTGACTCACGAAGTTCATAGGTACGGCGGTGTGGTAAATAAAACTTTGGGAGATGGCTTGCTGTGTTTGTTCGGTTGTAGCTTTGATTCAGAAGTGGCAGGCGAGTTTGATCATGCGGAAAAAGCAGTTTCCTGCGCTATCAGTATTCAAAGAGCGACTGCCAAGCAAAATATTGCAGCCTCTAAGCGCGGGGACCCAGTTTATCCACTCCGTATTGGTCTACATACTGCGTCGGTGTATCTAGGAGATTTGGGATCAGATGATCGCATTGATTTTACCGCTGTTGGCAACGGAGTGAATTATGCCAAGCGTATGGAACAGGCCTGCGATATGTATTTTGTTCTAATTAGCGAGGCTACTAAATCGCTCGTCGAATCTCTGAACCTAAATCATAACGGTTTACGTGAGGTTATGATTAGCATTAAGCACCACAGCAATATGATGAAGGCGTATAGTTACAATCCTTTTTACGATGATGACTCACTTCGTAAGGACGCGTTAGATGGCTATCGAAGATGTGCGAGCTTGGCGCGCGTAGATCAGCGCTTTACGGTAATGCGACCAGAAAAGATCATAATAGAATCACCAGCTGGTCGCGGGGTGTTAGTAAACTTCTCTGCAACCGGACTAAGCTTTGAAGCTAAGAATTATCTTGAACGAGGTTTGAAGCTGGTTCTCAAAATTAGTTCGATCGATCATAAGCTAGAAAATGCACTGGCCGATAAAGGAATTAAGGAGATTATTGTTGAGACTAGGTGGGCCTATGAAGAGTCTGGCAACTTTGTCCACGGGGTATTATTCAGAAACTTATCGGAAGATCAGAGGCGAAACTTGGTTAGTTTGATTACTGCTTATGATCAAAATTCAGCATTAAATGATAGTGCTTAAATGGAAGGAGGTATTATGTCTTTTTTAAGGTTAACAGCTGTGATTTTTTTGGGCTGCACAGTATGCAGTTGTGTTGGAACACGTTATGAATATATGGACCACCTTAAAGACGATTCTAGTGATACTCAGTTGAAATGGAACGAGCTTATGGAAGTTTCAAAAACACCCGGGATAAAAAGGCTCTCAGATCCAGTAAGGGATTTGCTTCGAGTACTTAGTAAAGGCAGCTCTTACCGATACTACGGTGGTGTCTATGGGAAAAGGGGAAATATGGTTATATATGCAATCAACAAGCGTAACTTGCAGCATCGGTACCATTTTTATTGGAAGATGGTTCGCGTCTTGTCTGAAAAATATGGCTGTTTTATGAAGTCAAAAATGGTTCAAGGTAATCGAACAGACTTTAAATGCCGCGATGGTAGGAAAGTTAGCTTTAAAACCCTGGAAGGGAAACGCTGGCGTATGTTTAGCGGCCGACAGTATGATAGCTTTGGCAACGAAATAATTATTCATAAGCGTGGTAAATTAGTCGCGAAGCTAGACTCAAGACTTTAGTTAGCTAAACATTGCTAAAACGAACTTCTCAACCATTTTTATATACGAACTAGCTGCCTGCCATATCCAGTTCATTTTTCCTGAAAGTGCTAGGGCTAAGAATAGAAAAAAGCCGTAAGGCGCAATATAGTCCTCAAAGAAGGTTCTGGCGGCTTTTGGAAGTATGATAGGTAAAATAGCACCACCGTCTAAAGGGGGAAGCGGAATTAAATTGAATACGGCTAAAATGGCGTTTAGATAAACCATTAAGCTAGTAAGTTTGATAACCGGATATAAAAAATGAGACTCTGGTATCAGCTCCTTGAACGACTGCTCGTATGCTGTCATAACTACAACGCAAATTAGACAGAGGACCAAATTTGAAATAGGCCCAGCGACTGATACCAGTAGGTGTCCAAACCTACCGTATTTCAGTTTATCTAATTGAACTGGTACCGGCTTGCCCCAGCCAAATAAGATGGGGATCTGCATCAGTGCTAAGCCTACCGGGATTAAAATCCCCATTGGTGCCAAGTGAGGTAATGGGTTTAATGTAGTTCTGCCTAGCTTTTCAGACGTGTCGTCTCCTAACCACTTTGCCGAGTACGCGTGTGCCGCTTCATGGATGCCGATAGAAAGAGCGAGTGCTATGAATAAGGTGAACGCTCCGAGAATGATTTGCATATCCATGTATAAGTTCCTTTCGGCGAAGTTACAGCTATCTTAGTAGCTGCTTGAAGTGTTCGTCGCACCGGGACCGGTCCCTATCTGCTAGCCTGCGACAACTAAGTGAGTAGCTTTTTATCTTTCGAGACAACTTAGGCGTAAGTGGATAGCCAGCAAGAGATTTTTTTAGCCTTTTGACCGACCGGTAGCTGCGCCCAGAAAATCCATCTTTCTGGTTAAAGATTTTTGCATAAAACTGCCCAATTAACATTTCTAACCTCTGGTTTTGACCAGACGAAGGAATCGATGCGGTCATATCGATATTTTGCGCTAACCATTGAAGCTTTGTCGCTGAGCCTTGAGCTGAGTCACTCGCTTTTTTCATGTATTCTAGAGCCATTTTTTGGTTTCCTCTTTTGTTTTCCAGCCGCGCTAGTGATGAGTAGTAGTAGTAAGGGTGGGCAGACTTTTTAGACTCCCGCACCAAAATTTCGGCAGCCTCGTTATATAGTTTGACGCGGCTAAGCAGATGGGCTGCTC
>JANQHA010000333.1 GCA_028282865.1 Oligoflexales bacterium | reverse complement strand
GACTTAAATGCTTACGCTGCTGCTGGCATTCATAGCTGCCATGAGTCTACTTCGCTTGAGGAAGCCAAGGAAAAAATGCAAAAGGGCTTTCATGTCTTGATTCGTGAAGGCAGCTGCGCCAAAGATGCTCGGCAACTGTTAGCTCTTGTTAATTCGTACTCGTCAGCGATACTTGCTCTTTGTTCTGACGATCGCAACCCGCTCGATATCTCTGAAGAAGGGCATATAAGCTTCATCATCAACCTAGCACTCTCAGCTGGAATTGCTCCAGAGGACATATTCAGAGTTGCCAGTTTTGCGGCGGCTAGAAGCTACGGTCTAGAGGACCGAGGAGTGGTAGCACCTGGCCACCTGGCAGATTTAGTGTTGGTGGAGACAAACTCAAAAGACAGTTGGAAAGGTGGGATGAAAATCCGCCAAGTTTATAAAACCGGTAAAGCGGTTGACCGAAGAGAGTTAAAAGCAGCAGCTGAAAAGCAGACTCCATTAGATAACGCGGTAAATATGAATCTTGCCGAAGTGACTACCAAAGACTTTTTTGTTCCAACTGAAGCGACGGATAAACAGAATGTTAAGGTGATTGGAGTTATTCCTCGACAGATTGTGACCGAGAATCTTGAAGCTTCGCTTAAGGTTATATCTGGTGGCATCACTCAGGATTTAGAAACCGATGTTTTGAAGATTTCGGTTTTAGAACGCCATCATGGCAGCGGCCGTAAAGGAATCGGCTTTGTCAGAGGCTTTGGCTTGAAGGCTGGGGCGATTGCGACCTCTGTGAATCACGACTCCCACAACACCATTGTGGTCGGAGCTAGTGACGAGGCGATGGTGGCTGCCGTCAATCAGCTACGAAAAATCGATGGTGGTGTCGTGGTGGTCGACCAGAATGGTACTTTTGAACAGCTTGCTTTGCCATATGGTGGCCTGATGAGTGATGCGGAGCCCGAGTTGATTGCTGAGAAGCTGAAGTTGCTGAAGGAAATGGCCCAAAGCCTTGGCTGCCAGCTCGAAGAGCCATTTATCACTCTGTCTTTTTTGGCTCTGCCGGTGATTCCGAGCCTTAAAATAACCGATAGGGGCCTGGTAGACGTGGAGCAGTTTGCGTTGGTTGATGTTTTATTGGGCTCTTGATGTTTTTCCAGGTCAAAATACCGCAGAGTTTCTGGAAAAAAGATCTAACTCCAGGTATATTCAGGTAAAGACAGAATAATTTATCGAACGAGTGTTATTGAGGGATTAATGCAGCTACCGATCTATATGGACCATCATGCGACCACACCGGTCGATCAAAGAGTTGTTGATGCCATGCTACCATACTTATGCGAGAAGTTTGGTAATGTTGCGAGTACCCACTGCTTTGGCCAAGAAGTGAAAGACGGTTGCTTAAACGCGAGGACCGATGTCGCCAATTTAATTGGTGCCACAGCAAATGAAATTGTTTTTACCAGCGGTGCGACCGAGTCAAATAATACTGCGCTTAAGGGGGTCGCCGAGGGCAATCAACATAAAGGCAAGCACCTAATAAGCTGTGTAACGGAGCATAGATCTGTTTTGGATACCTTAAGCTATCTCGAGGGACGAGGTTTTGAGGTGACTTTGCTACCCGTGGATTCTGATGGCAAGGTTACAGTGCAGCAAGTGAAAGAGGCAATCCGTCAAGGTGCTGAAGGCTCTACCGATAGAACCACTTTAGTGACACTCATGGGTGCGAACAACGAAATCGGAACCATTCATCCTATTGAAGAGGTTGGTACCATGCTGAAAGATATGGACATTGTCTTTCATGTTGACGGTGCCCAGGCTGCCGGCAAGGTTCCTTTTGACGTCAAGAAATTTCACGTTGATTTGCTAAGTATCAGTGGTCATAAAATTTACGGTCCTAAAGGAATTGGTGCTCTTTACATCAGAGACCGAGCGGTAGAGCAGATGAATCTGGGGCCGCTCCTTCATGGCGGCAGTCAAGAGGGAGGACTTCGTGCTGGAACTCTACCTGTTCATCTAGTGGTTGGCCTTGGAAAAGCTGCCCAGCTATGTAGCGGCGATCATCTACTCGAAGAAAATGACCGGCTTTTTCAGCTAAGAGAAACTCTATATAATGGGATTAAAAAAGTAGCTAACGTATCTATCAATGGTCACCCAACCGATCGTCTTCCTGGGAATTTAAATCTAACTTTTCATGACATTGATAGCGAGCTACTCGGAATTGGCCTTAAAGGTATTGCCTTCTCGTCAACCAGTGCGTGTTCATCAAGTTCTGCGAAACCTTCCCACGTTTTGACTTCGATTGGTTGCACCGATACCCAGGCTTTATCTAGTGCTCGATTTGGTTTAGGCCGTCGTAACACGCTTAAAGAAGTCGAATATGTGGTTGAGCGGGTCGCACAGACCGTAAGGAAGTTTGCCAAGGTCGCTGGGTGAGTTACCAGTCCATTAACTAGTTATTGTAATCTCAGACCTTCTTAAATACAATCAGCTGGAGCATATGGATAACGGTGGCCACGTCAATTTTAAAACGATCGAATCTGCCCTGATAGCTGGAGCTAGCGGTGGTATTGGCACTGCTTTCGTTACGCATTTATTAGGTCTTAACCAGCGCCTACAACTTTTTGCCACCTATCGTAGTAATACGAATGCTCAAAAGCTTTTTGATATTAAAGAAGGGGTATCCGGCAGCCGGTTAGATCTGATTCAACTCTCGGCTGATAAAGAAGACGACTATCAGAATTTAGCCCAGCGTATAACCGACCATGGTGGCAAAATTGATGCAGTCATAAACTGCATTGGATATTTGCACGGAGAATCTGGGAAACCGGAAAAACGCCTTACGGTACTAGAAATGGATCACATTCGAGAGTCTTTTTGTGTGAATAGTATTCCCGTAATAATGTTTGCAAAATATTTGTTCCCTCTTCTTAAAAACCCGTCCCCTTCGATCTTTGCTTCACTTTCGGCGAGGGTCGGAAGTATAGGAGATAATCGCAGTGGCGGCTGGTACAGCTACCGGGCATCTAAGAGTGCTCATAATATGTTTCTACGGAGCATTGCCTTGGAGCTAGAGCGGTTCGGCTGTAATACCTTAACAATTGCACTTCACCCGGGAACCACAGAAACTAAGCTTTCTAAGCCATTTATTGCTAATACCAGATACAAACTTCATTCCCCTGAGCAGACGGCGGCAAATTTACTCCGGGTGATGTCCGAAAAAAGCTTGGGTAGTAATGGTGGTTTTTTCGATTGGGAAGGTAAGCCTATTGAATGGTGAAGCTGAGAGAGGGGTGAGATGAAGGTAGCTATTGCGGGTGCTTTTGGTTTTATTGGGCAGCACTTGATTCAACACCTTCTAGATTCGACTGACTATGAAATCATAGCCATTTCTAGATCCCCAAGAAAAGCTGATGAAAGTCGTGTTAATTGTGTCGCAGCAGATTTCTATTCGCTTAAAGAAACAGTTTCAGTTCTTAAAGGATGTGACGCTGCGGTGTATCTCGTCCATTCTATGGCTCCGAGTTCTCGTTTATCTCAGGGGCATTTTAGAGATTTTGATTTCATATTGGCCGATAATTTCGCCCGGGCAGCGGCAATGTGTGGAGTCAAAAACATTGTCTATGTCGGTGGTATGGTTCCTAAGTGTGATGTTCTGTCAACTCACCTGCAGAGTCGGTTGGAGGTCGAAGACGTTTTAAGAAGTTATTCGATTCCCGTGACGACATTTCGGTGCGGTCTAGTCATCGGGCATAAAGCCTCTTCTTTTAGTATTATCGTGCGTCTTACGGAGAGGCTTCCAGTGATGATTTTACCCCAGTGGATGCGAACAAGGTCGAACCCGATTTATGTCGGGGATTTAATACGGCTAATTTCAGCTTCCTTGTGTGATCCTGGGCACGACCACCGCATCATCGATGCCGGTATGATTCAGTCTGTCTCTTACAAAGATATCGTTGTCGAGACTGCGAAACTCATAGGTAAATCCCCAAAGCTCATTGATGTCCCCTATGTTTCTCCCCGCTTAAGTAAGTTATGGGTACGATTGGTCTCTGGGGCACCAAAAGCTTTGGTTTACCCTCTGATCGATAGTGTCCGCCATGAAATGCTAAGAAGTACCTCAAGGCCGATTCCTACAGGCTGGGACGTCAAACTTTGTGACTTAGCTGGTGCTGTAAGTAAAACGTTTAAACTACCCTTTGTATTTAAGATGCCTCGTTTACTTACCTCTTTTAAGGACTTGAGTGAGGTTAGATCTGTTCAGCGGATGCCTTTACCTCCTGGTAAGAGTGCGGAGTTTGTTGCCAAGAGTTATATTAGTTGGTTACCTAGCTACTTGAGGCCTTTTCTAAAAGTTGTATATAGCAATGGGAGTAGTGAATACCGCCTTCGATTTTTCAATATGAGACTACTTGGCCTACAAAAAGACCATAATGTTAGTAAGCCAGATCGTCAGCTTTACCGAGTGACCAGTGGTGCTCTGGTTTCCTCAATGAGTACCGGCAAGGCAAGGTTTGAATTTAGGGAAAGTCCCAATAAGAGGTTTTTGGTTGTAGCATTGCATAACTATAAACCAGCATTACCGTGGCCTATCTACCGGTTTACTCAAGCTTTGATCCACCGGCTTGTAATGCATCAGTTTGGTAAATTGATCGGTGGGGTAAAGTGATTAAGCAGTTTGTGCCAAAGGAATATCGGCTACTTCTGGATTATATCTCCCCAGCTGCGTTCAAAGTAGTTGACTGGAAAGGGGCTATGACTCAGTTTATGGCTTTATCAAAGCATACCTTTGACAAAAGCTTTTTAAAGGAACTCGCCGAAGCTAACGTCAAACTTTTTTCGTCTCAAGTTCAGTTAAAGAATTTACAAGGGACAGAGGAGATGCACTTCGAAGGAAGTGAGCTAACTAAAACTCAGTTTGCTGAGCTTATCTTAGATATTTACTTTAGCCAATTTTTTTCTGGGAGTGGAGTATTATTAGACCTTCGGTTGAAACACTTCGAAAACAAGAACGGCTATGTTATTTTTGACCCTGGTTCGTTTGTTCATAGTTTTAAAACTAAGTTTCGCCGCGGCATGTTAGAGATCTACCGAGGCTATTATCAGAACAGACCAGAAAAGATGGAAAGTGGCATGCTAGCAGTTGGGTTAATCAAAAATTCCGACCCGGCAGAAATCGAGGAAACAAAGGAAATTTTATTCTCACACTTCGGTGAGGCGAATAAGAGCCAAGTCGAGTTTAGTCTAGAGCACTTTAAGAGATCATTTCACGACTTATTTCTTTATCTCAAACAGAAGGATATAAGACTAACTTCTGATTTTCTATTCCTTGGTACTTATTTGGTTACTTTATACCTGGCCCTTTCAAAGATAGGTACACCGGTTAATGTTAAGAAGGTTTTCGAGCAAGCTTGGGAGCGCAACCAGAAATAATCCTTGTCTACAAGTGCATGCTCATCAAGTTATACGTTTGACTTCGATTGGTTGCACAGATATCGAGGTGAACCTGTGGTTCACTCCCATCTGTTGGCTATCTATATGCCACGTAAAAACTTGTCAGCCGAAGTGCAATCCCACGCTCCCTCGAATTTCGTCAGTTTTTTATCAAAGTTGTGGGACTCTAAGCGTAACTTTTCATAATAACTCTTCTCAGGGTCTAACTGACCTTGGCTTGTCGCATCAAAATAGTCTCCGACTTTAAATGTACTTCCAGATATCTCAAGCTCTCGTTTAGGAAATTTAAATGTATATGCCTGAAACAACCCCGCCTCTACCGTCCCATTAACAGTTTTTCTTGCGCCGGTATCCGAGTTTATTGCTGTGAAGGTAAATTTCTTTCCTTCTCTGTTGAGAATGACTAGGCATCTTCCTTTGCCAAGACCGACGA
>JANQHA010000314.1 GCA_028282865.1 Oligoflexales bacterium | reverse complement strand
CTGAAGCCGAAGGCGCTTTCTTGGGAGGAACCTTTGGCTATGCATTTCTTTGGGGTATGAAAAGGGCTCTATTTTCTAACGAAGCTGGCCAGGGATCTGCTCCGATTGCTCACTCTGCTGCTATGACTGATGAGCCTGTTCGAGAAGGCGTCGTGGCTGGACTCGAGCCTTTCATCGACACGATTGTCGTTTGTACTTTGACTGCTTTGGTTATTTTAAGCAGTGGTGCCTGGAATAGATCTGCGGACTTTCATTGGGATACAAATCCTGAATTTGTTTTGGCTACCGAGGGGCAATGGACATTAGACAGTTCTGCGATTCCAGAAGGTGCTGATGGGATGAAGGAGGGCACCGGTGTTTTTATGATCGTTCAAACGGAAGAACTGAATCAACGTACGGGTACAAACCTACTTAAGATTTTTGGAGAAGTTGAGCAACTTGGCGATGAGTTAGTTATCGATTGGGGTAATGTGCCTTCAGATACCATGCCTGAACATTTAGACGGTGGTTTGTATGTAAACTATGCCGGCGCCGCCCTCACAAGTCATGCCTTCGATAGGGTTCATTCTGGCCTGGGTAAATGGCTGGTGACGATTGCTGCTTGGTTATTTGCCATTTCAACAATGATTTCTTGGAGCTACTACGGAGAGCAAGGTATCGTTTATTTATTTGGTGATCGCTGGGTGCCTGGTTATAAAATTGTCTACTGCGCCCTGATTGTTGCTGCGACCTCAGGGTTTGTTACCACCGATCGCGAGCTGGATAATTTGACCGGTATTGGGACTGGGCTTATGCTTTTCGCCAACATTCCGATTATGTTGATGTTTGCCAAGCAGGCCATGGGCCGATACCACGCTTATGTAGATGATCTGCGCGCTGGTAAGTTTAAACAGTCATAATTTCATTGACTTAAACTTGCTTGGACCGTAGATTCTCATCGGTTAAGAAGGGCTCAGTACGGCCAAGTGGGCTGCCGCGTTTTATTACGAGGAAAGTCCGGACTTCGAAGGGCAGGATGCTGGTTAACGACCAGGCGGTTAGCGCCGACGGCAAGTGCAACAGAAAGTAAACCGCCTCGCTTATTATTAGGCGAGGTAAGGCTGAAACGGTGAGGTAAGAGCTCACCAGCAGTGTTAGCAATACGCTGGCTAGGTAAACCCCATCCGAAGCAAGACCAAACAAAAACGAAGGCCTATGATAAGGCCTGCTACTTGCTCTGGTAGTTTGAGTTTTGGGTAGGTCGCTCGAGGGTCTTGGTAACAGGGCTCCTAGATGAATGGCAGTCTCGGCAGTATTTTTATTGCTAGACAGAATCCGGCTTATAGCTTGGTCGTTTAGGCCCTTCTTAACCGATCGTTTTTCGTGAACTGAGTAAAGTTTTTTTTAATGGCTTTGTTGAACCATACTCCTTTCGACAATATACACTCTCAGCTAGATAGTTCGATCAACCCCTATGTTTCAATGGTAGAGAGTAACGACTTAGAACGAACATTAGCTATTTTTCATGGTGAAAAGCTTAAGGGGGCCAAAGGTAATTGGCGCGAGCAATTTAGCGCACCCCCAAAAAAGCATATCCTTGAAATTGGTTGTCATTTAGGAGCCACCCTTTGCGACTATGCGGAGCTTATTCCTGATTACGGCTTTATCGGTGTTGACGTGACTTTTAAGCGAGTGGTCACCGCAGCGCAGCGCGCCCGGCAGCGAGGTTTAGACAATGTATTGATTGCAATGTTTAATGCCAAGTTTATTGAGCAGATTTTTGAAAATAATGAATTGGATGACGTGTTGGTATTTTTCCCTGACCCTTGGGAAAAGCGTCGTCAGCGCAAGCACCGCCTGTTTTCTCAAGGTTTTATAGAGGATCTTTATAAAGTCACCAAATCAGGGGGCGGAATTTGGTTTAAAACTGATCATAAGAACTACTCTAACGAGGTGGCAAAAGCTTTTTTTGATAGCTCGTTTAGGTTAACCGCCAGTAATTCATTGGTCCATAAGTACCAATTAGAAACGACGTTTCAGCGTAAATTTCGTCTACAAGGTAAGCCATACTACGAGTACAAATGGTCAAAGATTTGACAGTTATGCTTAAGTATGATTCCGAACAGCTTCGATATATGCTAAAATAGGGTGAGTGATCATAGAAAGGGCAGTTTCGTAATACCTATGGCTGAGCATAATAAAGAGAAAAAAGATGATTCTGTCGTAGTGCCACTTGGATCGAGTGCTGAGCCGCCGGTTATCAGCACATTTGAGCAATTTTCCGAGCGAATCGCCGGCTTTGTCGAAGAGGTGGTGGAGTTTGAGTTAAATCATCTATCAAACGCAGATACCCCCGCCACTGCTTCTAAGTGCAGTCTTGAGAATCTTAAATCAAAATCGATATTGAATGTCGTCCGAACGAAGCCGGACCAGCCGCAACTTAAATCTGATCAGTCCCAGGTTAAAGCCGAAGTGACAGACTTTATGTCTCGGAAAAATCAGAACCACAGCGGAGAAAATACCTAAACTTGAGTAGCTCTAACACCAATGTTTTAATTAATGTTGATCTTCAATCTTTCCAAGTCAATATGGATAAAGTTAAAAACGTGGTTTCTATTTTATTACGTCAGCTAAATTTATCTGAGTGGGAACTATCTATTGGCTTTGTAGATCCTGCAGAGATTCACAGATTAAATCTCGAGTTTCGAAATATCGATCGATCGACGGATGTTTTGTCGTTTCCACAGCAACACTGGATACAACCTTTGGGTATAGGAGTCGAGGAACCCCTAGACCTTATTAAAGCCGATGTCGGTGAAGTTATGAAAGTATTAGGAGATATTGTAATTTCGGTAGCAGATGCACAAAACAATGCGAGAGATATAGGCCAAGATTTAGATAGAGAAATTGCGTTTCTGTTGACTCACGGTCTATTGCATTTATGCGGTCATGATCACCAAGAAACTGAAGAAGAGAAAATAATGATGGAGTTGCAAAAAAGCATGGTAGGTTTTTTGTCAGAGAGTTCTAAGGTCCCTGAGTGGAATGGTTGTGTGGTTCCTATTGCCAACGAAAGGCGGCCTCTATGTTAGGTCTACCCCCAGAAGTTGTCATCGATGTTATGATTTTGTTTTTTTGTATTTTGTGCTCAGGTTTTTTCTCTGCTGCTGAGACCGCTATTACTTCTATTGGCAACCTCAAAGCTAAACACTTGATTGATACTCTAGGCGACGTAGTTGCAAAGCCTATCACCTTTTGGCTTGAACACCCTGGTAGAGTGCTTACGACTATTTTAATATTTAACAATGTCGTAAATATTTTGGCCTCAGCGGTCGTTACCAAAATGGCAATTAATTACTCTGAAGATTTTGGGGTAGGGATAGCTACTG
>JANQHA010000228.1 GCA_028282865.1 Oligoflexales bacterium | reverse complement strand
CGCTGAATTTGATATGGGCTTTTTAAAAGCAGCTGGCCATCGGCTTGGCTATCAGATCGATTGGCCTTGTTTTTGTACCTTAAAGCTCGCTCGAGCATTGCTGCCTCAGCTAGAGTCAAAGAACTTGGATACGCTAGCTAGACACTATAACTTACAATTTGAAGCGCGCCACCGTTCCATCGGTGACGTCAAGGTAACTGGCTCGGTGCTTAGACAAATGCTTGAACTAGAAGGGCAGAACATAAAGTTTTGGCAAGATCTTCAACCCTTAGCGCAAATTAAAGACTAACTATGAAACTGAACTCCGATATTAACTCCAAGGACCAGGCTTTCTTAGATAACCAAGAAAGCTACCAGCAAGCCATCAACGAGCTAAATCAACGGTTACAAGATATTCATATGGGTGGTGGTGCAAAATATCTTGAGCGTCAAAAGTCTCAAGGAAAACTCCCAGTCAGAGAGCGCATCGAACAATTGATTGATCCAGGAACTGATTTTCTCGAATTATCAGCACTTGCAGGGTTTGAACTTTATGAAGATAAGGTGCCAGCAGCTGGCATCATTACTGGTATCGGCATGATTTCGGGTCGAAGCTGTATAATCGTAGCGAACGATCCTTCGGTCAAGGGCGGTACTTACTACCCAATTACTGTTAAGAAGCATCTACGCGCTCAAGAAATCGCTGAAAAAAACCACCTTCCCTGCGTCTACTTAGTCGACTCCGGCGGAGCATTTCTGCCAAAGCAAGATGAGGTTTTCCCCGATAAGGATGACTTCGGTCGGATCTTTTACAACCAAGCTCGGATGAGCTCTAAAGGTATCGCTCAGATTGCATCCGTGCACGGCTTCTGCACTGCTGGTGGCGCGTATATACCAGCGATGTCAGATCAAAGTGTGATCGTCGAGGGAACTGGGACAATTTTTTTAGCAGGACCACCACTAGTAAAAGCCGCGACGGGCGAGGACGTAACTGCAGAAGAGCTAGGAGGTGCAAGAGTTCACACTGAGATTAGCGGGGTCGCAGATCATTTAGCAAAGGACGATCGTCATGCCCTACTCATTGTACGAGAAATTGTGAAGCACCTTGGCAAAGCTCCTGAATCTCCGGTTAAGCTAAAAGAGCCACAGCAACCTCGCTACCCCAGCGAAGAGCTTCCTGGAATTTTACCGGCAGACACAAAAAAGTTTTTCGACAGCCGAGAGGTCATAGCTCGAATTGTCGACGGTTCCGAGCTATTTGAGTTCAAACCTGGCTACGGCACGACTTTAGTCACTGGATTCGCTCATATCGAAGGAATTCCGGTTGGCATCATCGCAAACAATGGAGTTCTATTCTCCGAAACTGCGTTAAAAGGTGCCCATTTTATCGAGCTCTGCACTCAAGAACAGACACCGCTACTATTTTTACAAAATATCACCGGCTTCATCGTCGGCAAGGAGTATGAACATGGGGGCATCGCAAAAGACGGCGCAAAACTGGTTCATGCGGTAGCCAATGCGTCGGTTCCAAAAATAACCCTGATTACCAATGGTAGCTTTGGAGCCGGTAACTACGGAATGTGTGGCAGAGCCTACGACCCTAACTTCTTATTCATGTGGCCTAAAGCAAGAATCTCAGTGATGGGTGGTGAGCAAGCTGCGGATGTTTTAATGACCGTTAAGCAACAGCAGTTAGAGAGACGTGGCGAATCCAAAATGACTGAATCTGACATAGCAAAACTCAGACAACCAATAATAGAAAAGTATGAACACGAGGGCTCTGCTTACTACTCTTCTGCACGGCTGTGGGATGACGGTGTCATTGACCCTAGAGATACCAGAAAAGTCATCGGGCAGGCGCTAGCAGCGACTTTGAATTATAGGTGGCCCGAAACAAAAAATGGCGTTTTTAGAATGTAGTGTGACTGGTTAAAAAGGACAAAACCATGGCAGGTAAAACTCTTAAAATTGGAAATGCAGGCGGCTACTGGGGTGATGATCCAACTGCTTTGGAGCGCCAGGTCAATGGTGGTGTACTTGACTACATCACGATGGATTTTCTCGCAGAAATAACCATGTCTATCATGCAAAAGCAGAGGTCACGGGATCCGAAAAGAGGTTACGCCCACGACTTCATCCCCATGATTAAAAAAGTTCTTAAAAAATCCTTAGAACAAAATACCACTATCATTACTAACGCCGGTGGCGTCAACCCAGAGTCTTGCGCCGAAGCCATCACAGAAGTGGCTAAAGAACTAAATTTATCACCAAAAATTGCCATTGTTTATGGCGACGACTTGATGCCAAACATCCAGCAACTGCGCAAGGACGGATCTGCTTTTGAGAACATGGAAACCGGTCAGCCCTTCAATGATATAGCCGAAAGGATTCAATCGGCTAACGTATACTTTGGCGCCGCACCTGTGGTTGAGGCCCTTAAATGGCAGCCCAATATCATCATCACAGGTCGAGTCACTGATACCGGTATCACCGCCGCCCCAATGATTCATGAATTTGGCTGGGATTTACGCGACTGGGACAAAATAGCTAGCGGTATTATTGCCGGGCATATGATGGAGTGTGGTACCCAGGTGAGCGGCGGTAACTTTACCGATTGGCATAAAGTCCCTTCCTTTAATAATGTCGGATTTCCACTAGTAGAGATGGAGGCCGACGGCAGCTTTGTAATCACTAAACACCCTGGCACCGGTGGCCTTATTTCAACGGACACGGTTCGAGAACAAATATTTTACGAGATGGGAAACCCGAAAGCCTACATAACTCCAGATGTTATCGCTGATTTTTCCACCATTCAACTAGAGCAAGAGGCAGAGAATAGGGTACGGGTCTTCGGAATAAAAGGCTACGAGCCGACACCATTTTATAAAGTCTCAATGGCCTATTCCGACGGTTATAAAGCGGTAGGTTCTATCTTAATTTGCGGACCGCATGCGCGTAAAAAGGCAGAAGCCTTCGCTAACATCTTCTGGAACCGCCTATCTCGAGATACCTTTTTAAACACTGAGACCGAGTATTTCGGCTGGAATGCCTGCCAAAAGTCTTTAGGACATCATGAAGATGGTAACGAGATTCTGCTCCGCCTGGGAGCACGAGCCAAGGAATCGCAGCAACTACGCGAGTTCTCGAAGTTGATCCCGTCACTTATTCTAAGCGGGCCGCCAGGGGTCGCAGTTACTGGCGGAGTTCCGCGACCACAAGAAGTCGTTAGTTACTGGCCAGCACTGATGGATAAGAGCGCAGCGACTCCTAAAGTTGCGCTTTACAGCGGTGGTTTAAAAGACGAAACAACAGTCACAAATACCGCAATAGGTTCGTTTGAACCACCAGCTGACTCGACCATTCAGGAAGCGGCCAAAGCAACCGTTTCAGTAGAAGATGCTTTGAAGAATCATAATGAGAAAAACGCCGTGCCACTTATGACTATTAGCCTGGGACGCAGTGGCGACAAAGGAGATACCTGCAATATCGGAATTATGGCGCGTAGCGACCTCGCTTTTGAGTTTTTAGATGGGTATCTTAGTGCACAGCGCGTCAAGGATATGTTTCAAGACCTATGTTACGGTAAAGTCACTAGGTACACCCTTCCTGGGTTGAAAGGCTTTAACTTTTTACTTGAGGAGGCACTCGGCGGCGGCGGCACCATGACTATGCGAAGCGATGCCCAAGGAAAAACCTTTGCTCAGGCCCTGCTTCGCCAGCGTGTTGCAGTACCGCAAGAGGTATTAGATTCCATTCCATCCTAATAGATCGGGTAAATGATTAACTATGAGTAAATACGAACTACCGGTAACACTACATTTTCAAGACCTAAGTTCAGATGAGCAAAAAGCTTCTCTTGCGGTAATTTCACTATCCCGGGCTTCACATGCAAATGCATTTAATGAAGCTATGATTAAAGGATTAACCAATTGCTTTAAGAGTATACGAAATAGAAGTGACTGCAGGGCTTTAATATTACGAGGTTTAGGGAAGCATTTTTCTGCAGGAGCTGATCTTAACTGGATGAAAGATTCTGCAAAACTACCGTTTCAAAAGAATGTCGACGGTGCTACCAAAATGCAGCAGATGTTTGAGAGTCTTTATACCCTTCCCATTCCAACTATCGCCGTAGCTCATGGTGCTGCCTATGGAGGAGCCGTAGGATTAGTCGCAGCTTGCGACTACGCGATAGGGATTAGCGACGTAAAGTTTTGCCTCAGCGAAGTAAAGGTTGGGCTCATTCCTGCTGTGATACTCCCTTATTTAAAGCAAAAGATGCGTCCTGCAGCTTTGAAAAGGCTCTCTTTAACAGGAAGAGTATTCAATGCTGCTGAAGCTCTCGAATGGGGTCTTATCGAGAAAACTTGCATAGACGACGAACTCGATGAGGTCCTACGAGCGGAATTAAATGAAATCTTAACCAGCAGCCCCAAAGCTCAAACCGCTCTGAAGCAACTTTATCGAGACTTAGGAAACAGTAATCAAACAGCGCCATCGCTCACAAGCGTAGCTATTGCAACTATTCGAAAATCTGAGGAGGCCCAAGCCGGCTTATCAGCTTTTTTTGAGAAAAAAACACCACCTTGGAAGGTTGGTATCGAAACCGATTGGAAGTTAGATGACCAAAGCGAGTAAAAAAATAGCGCGGTTGATGATTGCAAACCGTGGCGAAATTTGCCGGCGGGTTGCCATTACGGCTCAAGAGATGGGAATAGAGACCGTCACCATATTAGAAGATCCGCTGCCAAAAGAATACTTAGCGCCGCATATAGATCAATTTGTTAAACCTATCAGACCATCAAATCAAATATTTCTGGATATTGAGCAATTGGTTGAGCTTACTTTGGCAGCAGGATGCGACGCATTGCATCCTGGCTTTGGCTTTTTGTCAGAGAACAATGAATTTGCACTGGCCTGCCAAAAAGCTGGTATCCTCTGCGTGGGCCCTAACCCAG
>JANQHA010000192.1 GCA_028282865.1 Oligoflexales bacterium | reverse complement strand
TACCCGCGTTAGTAAAGAGGAGAGTCGGATCGTTCCGTGGCACTAGAGGCGAACTTTCGACTATTTTGTGACCCTTCTCCTCGAAGAATTTAAGGAACTTTTCTCTAATATCAGCCGTTTTCATGAACTAACCCCGGTAAATTACAAAGTGGCTTTTTACTAATAATATCAAAGTTATACAATGTCTGAATTTAGCTTGGATTAAAAGCTCGTAATTTACGCTAGGAGTGGAGGTTAGTTTAATAATTTCAGTGAGTTGATAAATATTCGATCGCTAGTTATATGGGGAAGAGATAATTTGTACTCAATACAAATCCCGAAAGCCCCTCAAAAACCCTTCGAAGTCTCATGAATTGATTAGATATCTTATTTTAATTCTCGGACGTAATTTCCCAGACTCCAGTCGAGTCAAAGTCACTAACTCCATCCCATGAGTTTCCCTGTTTCGTTTTAGAGTCAGAGCTAGTCTTAGAGTCGGCTTTGATATCGACGTTAATACCTAGATCGGTATTGCCTTTTTTATCGTTATCGGTGCCACCGCCACCTGTACCAGATCCGCCACCACCCGTGCCGCCGCCACCGCCGCCGCCAGCACCGCGATCACCACCGGTACCATTATCGTCTTTTCTGGAATCTCCGTCACGAAAGTCATCCTTTAATCTTCTATCATCATCGTCCCTATGCGGAACTGGTTCCCCTTCAACCTTCTTTTTAGTAGGAGTCACAGGTTTGCGGCTAGTACAGCTAGTCGAAATTAACCCAAGAGCCATCAATATTAGACTCGAATTTAAGATGAATTGCAGAGCTCTAGACATGGGTACACTCCTATAAATTCCTAGCTATTAAGCTATCGGCATAAAACATTAATACATAACAGTGCAATTTCCAGGCCTTATCATTTAGCTTTATTTTCAGGTAGTTACGAGCTTAAGCCACCTAGAAATATGCTTAAACCCTTTACATTACGGCATATTTGCAGCATCTATTGACATAAGCTGGAACGGACTAAATGAAGAATCAAAGAAGGTCTGAGGCTGGCTCTAATATTGCCAAGCCCGCCAAAGTGTCTAGCGGCCATCTTCGCACTGGAATTTCCCCGGCAATGATTCTAAGCTAGACCAAACGTGTTAGGTATAAACTTAGACGTATCACTGATTTTATAAGGACGCGATGATATGAACCGTGAGCCCGTACTTGAGCTCCTGAGCTCATACAGCCAGACTTGGGCTAAAGGCTGCTTTGATCATGAATATTTTTCAACTGACCTAGAGCAAAAGAAGCTAACGGAATTTGTGTCATTCACAAGAGAAAACGAGCAATGCTTTGATCGCCATGCGTTGCCAGGACATTACACCGGGTCTGCTATGGTGGTTTCCAAAGACCTAAGACGAGTGCTGCTGACTTTGCACCGCAAGTTAAACATTTGGCTTCAGCTCGGCGGCCATGCGGAAGGTGAGCATTTGCTTCCTGAAGTGGCCATGAAGGAAGCCCAGGAGGAGTCAGGTCTCGAAAAACTCAGATTTCTTGATTACGAATCAATTTTGCAAGACTACCAAACCCATTTATCAGATATGGCTCCACTGCCATTTGACATCGATCGCCACCTAATCCCAGCGCACAAGTCGGAGCCGGTTCATTACCACTATGATGTTAGATTTTTGATCGTCGCCGAAGAGCCTGAGCCCATCAAAGTTTCAGATGAATCACACGACCTTCGGTGGTTCAGCTTAGACGAGGCCAGACAAAAAACATCTGAAGAAAGCATGCTAAGGCAATTTGCAAAAATTGATCATTTACGAGACCGGCTACTCACAGTCTAGGGTGTGTCGAACTTTTTTATCAGAGTTGACCTGCCATTGATCTCGTTTCTGACTTCCTAAACAGATATAACTCTCTGAACCGACGTCGCTGCCTGAGATAGCCTCACCAGTGTAGTCATCGTTTTGTAATAAGACCCGATAAGCATAACGCAAACCACCAGCTCTAGGGTCCTTGCCGCACTTCTTCAGTCGAAATCCTAGCTCTTCAGCTCCTTTGGGTCGTTGGCAGTTTTCCTGCCCATCTATCTCGGACCCATAGAACTCTTCAAACCCCGCATAAGCACCCGAATCAGTGTAATACGCCGCCTCTAGGGTTCCTAAATATGCCAGCATAACTTGTGCCTCAGTCTTCAAAGCGTTGATGTTAAGTTGCTTAACCCAAACATAGACAACCACTATGCCTAAAATCAAAACAGATCCAGCCAGGCTCATTTTTTTAAACTGCGTCGGCCATTCGCCCATATAGTTTTCCCGGTGTTACTTCATTACTTATTTTACCTGATTAACCAAAAACTTCATAGATAGTGATGGGTTATCCAAATTTTAATGGGGTAGGCTCTTGACTTTCCAATATATCGCCCTAAATTTAGGGTCAGGTTAATTCTCGGAGGTGAAAGTGGCAGATTATTACGATACTCTAGGTGTTAGCAAGGGTGCTAGCGACTCTGAGATTAAAAGTGCCTACCGTAAACTGGCGTTAAAGCACCACCCTGACCGCAACCCTGACAACAAAGACGCAGAAGAAAAGTTCAAAAAAATTAGCGAAGCCTATGCTGTGCTGTCTGACGAGCAGAAGCGCAAACAATATGATCAATTTGGCGACAGTGCCTTTCACCAGCGCTACTCGTCTGATGACATTTTCCGAGGAACTGATTTTAGCTCGGTCTTCAATGAGTTTGGTTTTGGCGGTGGAGGTGGCGCCAGCATCGAAGACCTACTTTCTGGAATATTTGGCGGAATGGGTGGTGGCGCTCAGCGCAGTCCATTCGGAGGAGCACACGCTGGAGGCTTCTCTAGAGGCCCGCAAAAAGGCTCCGATGTGGAGTACCCGCTGCAGATAAGCTTCGATGAGGCATTGAAGGGCTGTCAACGTAGTATTAGCTTTCAGCTATCTGACGGTACCCAACGTCAGCTAACTATCAAAATACCACCTGGAACTAAGACTGGAGGCAAGCTTCGCATCGGTGGACGCGGCGCACCTGGGCCAGGTGGTGGACCAGCCGGCGACTTATATGTGGTCGTGGAGGTTGCAGACCATCCCGACTTCTCACTTCTCGGCGATGATATTGAAACACCTGTTAAGATCAAGCTGTCGGAAGCTCTGCTAGGTGGTAGTGCCGAGGTTCGCACCCCAAGTGATGGCAACAAAAAAATTAAAATTCCCCCAGGAGTCAACCACGGTACTAAAATACGACTCAAAGGCTTTGGCTTTCCTAAAACTGGAGGCAAAGATCGGGGCGACCTATACGCTGTAGTTACTGTCGAACTTCCAGATCAAATGACCGGTGAGCAAAAAAAAGCAGCTGAAGCTTTGAAAGAGGTGGGGTTATAATCAACAACACCCCGCCTAGTAATCTTCGATATAACTTAAGCACTTACTCTGCAAAAGTTCGTCTTTTTCTCACTTAATGTATAGAGTCATTTACAGACATTTTTATTCATAAAAAATCGCTACAAGCAAACACATCAATAAAATAACCTACTTTAACTACTAAATAAATATTACCGGTAGCAGTAAACACCCATATATAGCCGCCAGTTGAAAATCTGCAAAAGAAACAATTATCAGCTACCAGTTGGTTAGCGAGAAGTTTAACTTGACAACACTAACAAATATGTTAGTTTTAACGCTACGGAATGGATTCTGATGCTTCATATCCGCGTTTTTAAGCTTGAATCAGGCGCTAAACCATTCGATGTATGGCTCGATCAACTGGATAAATCATGTAAGGCCAAGGTTCGAGCATACATAGATGGAGTTGCACTAGGTGGATCGAGAAAAAATGTTAAGTCTATAGGGAGAGGCTTATACGAGATAAAAATAGACTATGGACCAGGCTACCGAGTCTATTTTGGACTAATTGACGAAGACATTCTTCTCCTCGTAGCTGGAGGAGATAAAAGAAATCAATCACGAGATATCCAAAGAGCTCGAGAGTACTGGAGACAAGCCAATGTATAGACATGAAAGTTATGACAAAGAGCTTGCATCAGAGCTTCAGGATTCGAAGTTTGCCAGGGATTTTATTCTTGGGCTTTTAGAAGGTGATGAAGGCCTTGTGCCTTTGGAGGCCCTGCGACATACCATTCGGCGGATGGGGGTTAAGGAGTTTGCTAAAGCTGCGCGTATTCCATACGAAAGCGTTTGTAGGATGTTAGAAAGCGATAGCATACCAAAAATCGACACTTTGAATCGGTACTTTGAGTTTTTCGGCCTAAAAGTCAAAATCACTCTTGAAAAAGTCGCTTAAATAGACAAATAGCCAACTGTAGAATGAGAATCACTCTTTCTTGCAAGGATATACCCGGTAGCCAGTTCCCTTCTCATATGTAGGGTCTATTGAATACCAAAGATACTTGCTTCCATTCGGTTTCACAGATGGGTAAATTCCAATCCCTTTCTCTACAACTCCCCTTTTTCTAATTCCTGAGGAGTCGGTTATAATTCCATATCCAAGTTTGCCGGTACGAATATCCCTAACTATGCCTTCGTAGTGAACGCTGACCTGTCGCGTGACCGTAAATTTACCATCAGCAAAATCAGAATCGTCAAAAACCAGCGGCTTGCCTGTGATTCCTATTTTGTTTGGGTCATAGAGATACGAAAGCTGAAGGATTAATGGATTCTCCTTTTTTCTGGTAATAGATAATATTTTTCTCGGCTCTATCCCCGAGGAGCAGTAATCACCCTCAGGAATATACTTCGGAAGTTCTTTGATCCCATCGACATCCCTCTTTATCGGCAGTGAACTTTCATGACTAGACATCGCTTTTATAATCTCTGCGGAAGCGCCTTTTTCAACTCCGGTATGTCGAATTACTATTTCTAGCAGATGTTTCACTGCCAAGGTCTTTGATTCAACCTCTTTTCCGCAACTAGAGAGGGACACATTAATCATGTTTGAAGAATCCAGGCTAAAACAAGGGTTTTCCGAAGGGTTGCTGTCTACATACTTGAATGTACTGCCTAAGAATACCTTCATAACCTCTTTCCGGTTTTCGACATACTCCGAAAAAGGAACCTTTCTTCCGTCATAATATTGGATGGCATAAATCGCCTCATCCAAAACCTTACCAAAATATTGGTTTCCCAATTTATCTATAACCGAAGGCTCGGCCATCGTGGGAGTCGTAAACATAAAAAATATAATGAAAAGAAAACGGAAATGAATTATGTGTGACTCCTAATACTCTGACTGTCGTCGTTTGGCTTTTTAATATGCGCGCGTTTGCGCCTAAATCTTGATATGTTGCCTACTTAATACACAATTTCAGCGCTGGCAATAATTGCTTCAAATTGAGAGCGATTATCTGCAGCAATTTTGCCCCAGAAGATTGAACACATAAAAATCCATTTTTAGATGAATGCAATTACAAATCGAAATGCCACAACCCATTTAAATTAATCGTGGATCTTTGGAAAGATTGACCGACCGCTAACAAATCACCGTCCCGGCTTAAACTTGGTCATTTCAATCCAGACGCTGCCAAGTTTAATTTTACCTTTAACCATTAACATCGGGCGCTCTTTAGTCTTAGTATCGATCCAAACAAATACGTCGCCCTTTTGCTGCAGTTCTTCACCGATATAAGTTTGCAGCTTGATTTTCATAGCCTGGTAGCTACCAGCAGTAATCTTAATGCTTTCTCTAGCCACCGGTATCGCCTCGAGCCACCAATTTTTCTTAGAAGAGTAAATTAACACCCGCTTCTTCTCTCCCACTTTGTAAGTCTGCTCGCGCAACCAATAGACAATCCCTAAAGTATCTAAGGCACCATATGCTAGGTCGAAGGTTTCCTTTTTCTCCTTCTTGCCTTTTTCTAGAGTCCGAACATCAACTTTGCATTCGCGATGATTAAACTCCAACCATTTTTGCTGAATTAAATGCTTGCCAAACATCTGACTTTCATCTTGAGAAAGGTAGAATTTGCTTATCCCGTGGTCCCAGGGCCGCACTAAGGCATCGACCCGGTCATGTGCGACAAATATATAACGGTACCAGTCTCCCGTCTTACCTTCTAAATGAAAGCTACGGTGCCAAACCGGCTTTTTATAAACACCTTTGTATTTGTAAGGCCTACGAACCTCCATAGTAGCCATCCCTACATGTGCTAAAGAATGGCTGACTTTATATTCGGCCAACTCACCTTGCTTATAAGGGGTATTTTTATAGACATCAGACCTTGCAACAGCTGGGATCTCTGGAATATTTGACGGGCATTTTACCTGGGCTAGGTCAGCATCCTTGGCATAAGCTCGGCCTAAAATCATGACCAATATGGTCAACAGAAAATTGGCACCGAACCGAATAGTAGCTGTTCTAACTGGCATAGTGTGTCCTAAAAATTCACCAACTATCAAGTTGCATCGAGGCTCTTCAAAAAAAACATTAGATATAACAGTATCATACCGTTTCAGGGTAACAATGGGAACCTAGATTTTTCCTAAATATGCAGCTGGGGCGCTAACTTTTTTATTTTCGGCATCGATATTTCGTAAATATTTTTGTATTTTAACGAGGTTACGTACTGAAATCATTGACTAGAACTGCGTGACATGTTAACCACGAAGCTCGTTTATTTGGCCATAAATCTTTTTCCCTGGCAATGTTCCAGGCTACAGGAGTCCAACAAATTTATGCAACTAGAAGAAAAAAACACTTCTCCAAAAAATGTTCTTACTTCAATCAACTGGGAGGACGATGACACAGGTTTCGAAAACGATGAAGAAGCAAATGAATTTGCTGCTTTGTTTGCCGAAGCTGACAGTAACAAAATCAAAGAAGGTTCCATTGTAAACGGAACAGTTGTCAAACTTACTAATGACTCTGTAACCGTCGATATTGGGCACAAAGCTGAAGGAGAAGTTCCTCGTTCTGAGTTTACCGGCGGAGATGGAGAACCAGAGCTTGAGGTCGGAAGTACTGTAGAAGTTTACTTAGATAGTTTCGAAGATGGCGATGGCGAGATGATTCTCAGCCGTGAGCGCGCTAAGATGTTAAGGGCTTGGGATCGTATTTCTGATGCTTACGACAACGGAGAGATTGTTGAAGGCATTATCATGTCAAGGGTCAAAGGTGGTTTATCAGTCGACATAGGTGTCAAAGCTTTCTTACCGGGATCACAGGTTGATTTAAGGCCGGTTAGAAACTTAGACAAGCTGATTGGCAATAAGCTTCAGTTTAAGATTATCAAATTCAATAAAAAACGTGGCAACATTGTTCTGTCTCGTAGGGTTCTTCTTGAGCAAGACAGAGAAAAGCTTCGCTCGGAAACACTGGAAAACCTCGCGGAAGGAGCGGAACTAAATGGCATCGTCAAGAATATTACCGATTATGGTGCTTTCGTAGACTTAGGTGGCATTGACGGCTTGCTTCATATCACAGACATGTCTTGGGGAAGAATCAACCATCCTTCGCAATTATTTGAAGTTGGTCAAGAAATCAAAGTTAAGGTGTTGAGCTACGACCAAGATCGACAGCGGGTTTCTTTGGGCTACAAACAATTGCTCAGCGACCCATGGACAGCCGCAAAAGAAAACTTTAAAGAAGGCACTAAGTGTTCAGGTAAGGTTGTGAGCCTGACTGATTACGGAGCATTCGTTGAACTAGAAGAAGGCATCGAAGGTTTAATTCATGTAAGCGAAATGTCTTGGTCAAAGCGGGTTAAGCATCCGTCTAAAATAGTTCAGATTGGTGAGGATGTTGATATCATCGTTTTGGCTATCGACGAAGACAACCGAAGAATCAGCCTAGGCATGAAGCAAATCGAGCCGAACCCATGGGAAATTGTCCAAGAAAAATATCAAATCGGTGATGTCATCCGCGGTAAAATTCGCAATATTACTGACTTTGGCGTGTTTGTTGGAATTGAAGACGGTATTGACGGCTTAATTCATATCTCAGATATCAGCTGGACGGAGAAAATTAACCATCCTGGTGATCTTTACAAAAAAGGCGATGAAATCGAAGCCAAAGTTCTTCAAATTGAAATCGACCAAGAGCGATTCTCACTTGGCATTAAGCAGCTTACTGAAGACCCATGGGCGGTCGCTGCAAAAGAGTTAACCCCCGGATCAAAATCCAAAGGTACTATTACAAAACTTACTGATTTTGGTGCTTTTGTGGAATTGGCTCCTGGTGTAGAGGGTATGATCCATGTGAGTGAATTAGACGTTAACAATGTCGAGAAGCCTACCGATGTTGCCAAAGAGGGTGAGGAGATTGAATTTATTATCTTAGCCTCTGATTTTGAGCAGCGTAAATTCTCGTTATCTAGAAAAGCACTACTCAAAAATCTAGAAGGCGAAGATTTAAAAGAATACATCGGTAACGCTGAACCGCAAACTTCAATGGCAGCAGCATTTGCTCAAGCAGAGGCCGCGGTTGATGAAGGGGACCCGGTTGCTCCGACTACCGAAACAGCAACTACAGACTTACCAACTGAAACATAAGTTAACCAATAAGCGGATAGGCACGGGCTTTAAGGCCCGGTCTTTTCGCTCCCTAAAGGCGGGTATACATTAATTGAACATTATAAAGCAGATGCTAAAATTTTGGGTCGTTATAGTTTTCGGATGTGCAGGTGCCTACCTACTTTTGTATAACCAAGAGCCTATCTACGTAAACTTACCGGGTATTGGCGAATTCAAGGTGATGGCTGCGATTGCTTTCATCGCTTGCTTTTTAATAGGCGCCACAACTGTAGTGATACACTTTACTTTTGACCTACTTAAAAAGTCTATTGAGGTGCGTGGCTTAAAAAAGCGGGTTAAGGCTCTCGAGTCAGCTCAGAATTCTACTAATAATTTTAAGAGCTCGTCGTTACCCGAAACGAACGCAACGCCAAAAAAGATCGATGATAAATTCCCTCCCGAGGGAGAGATTTTTTAGCAACACATAGCCTATACTCCGCGGGTTTTGACCCCATAGGTTATGAAAGGTTTGTAAGTGAAACTTTCCATACCAAGAGAAATTGCATACGACGCTTATGTAGCTATCGTTGACAACAAAAGACGCCCTGATGAAGTCCTTGAAGAAGCCTACAAAGATTCAAAGGCTAAAGGCCTTAGACGACTTGATCGTAATTTTATTACGGAGCTGATTTACGGAAGTCTCAGATGGCACCTTAAGATCCAATGGATTTTACAAAATACATCTAAAAGAGACCTCGATTCGACTACACCCGAAATTCGAGCAGCTCTTATTATTGGTACTTATCAGATATTCTATATGGACCGAGTGCCCGATAGAGCTGCAGTAAATGAGAGTGTCGAATATGTTCGGGTGAAGGGCCAGGCAAATGCGACATCATTTGTAAATGGAATCCTAAGACAGATAGCGAGGCGTGCAGTCTACTTTCCGAAACCAGACAAAGAAACTAAGCCCGCGGAGTATCTTGCACTGCAATTCGCTCACCCTAAGTGGATGATAGATAGGTGGGTGTCTCGGTTTCACTTCGAGAAATTAGAAACCATCCTCGCTTCTCACAACCACCCTCCCCCATTTACGGCTCGGATTAACCTACTTAAAACCCCGGTTACACAGATTCATGAGTTACAACAACAACTCCTAAAGCAGGAGCATACTCATACTGAGAGGCGAAACCTAAGGTCAGCTATTAGTCTTAAGGAGTCCCCAGACTTTCGCCCTGACAGCTTATTTGGTCAAGGATACTATACCATCCAAGATGAAGCGTCACAGCTCATAGCATTATTGCTAGACCCTAAGCCTGGGGACCACATCCTTGACACCTGCGCGGGTCCTGGAGGGAAGCTATCTCATATATATGAGCTCGCCGAAGGTAAGGCTCAAATCACTGCTTTAGAACGCTCGAAATTTCAATACCAAAAGGCAGTAGATACGATGCGCAGAATGGGACACGAGCAAAATGTCACCTGGCATCAGCTAGACTTTCTCAAATTTCAAGCGGACGAACCCATTGATAAGATCATCATAGATGCCCCTTGCACTGGCTTAGGAGTTCTCAGAAGACATCCGGATGGCAAACTGCATAAAGACGCTGAAAGCCTTATAACGCTCCCGAAGATCCAAAGGTCAATGATCGATCATGCACTTGCTATGTTAAGAGTTGGTGGTGAGCTGGTGTATTCAGTCTGTTCTTTTGAGCCTGAAGAGACTATAGAGCACCTGGAATACCTTCGGAATCAATATGGTGACGCTCTTGAGATAGTTACGCCAGTATCCATGCTACCTAACTACTTTAAAAAGTATGTCACTAAAGAAAATTTACTGTTAATCTATTCTGGTAACCAAGACGATATGGATGGTTTTGGGGCGTTTAAAGTACGTTTAAAGAAAGAGTTCAAACAGGGAGGATGAATAAACATGTCTACGGTCCATCGGGTACCTAAGGCGGTTTTAACTCTCTGGCTACTTTTTAGCACAACACACAGCCACGCGAGTAGCAAACTCGTTACATTTACCAATTTTTCGGCACTAAGAGCACATTTAACTAACTTAATCGGTGGAGCTAAGAAGAGCATCCATCTAAAAACCGACTCACTTACAGACGGTGATGTGGCCGAGGCTCTGATTTTAGCCAAGTACCGTAAAATTGCGGTGCGGGTGTCTCTGAGTGAACAGCATATAGATAGCCCTATGTCCCACTACCAGCGACTTAAACAGCAAGGCATCACGATGGACATCACTGCCAACCAGTTTATTGCAAACGAGGATAGCCAGCTAGTTATCGATCGGCGGCGTTATATGATCAATTCACCCATCTCTGGCAGCTATATCAGACAAAACTATCAGGTAAAACTACTGAGTGGACGTGAAAAGCCCCCCATCCTTGCCGCAGGTAGCAAACCAAGGCATAATAAAGGAAGCGTATTAACACAGCACCGATCAAAAAACGAGCTTACAGTTGATACCAGCGGAGGACGTATTTACAACTATGACCGGCAAAAAACAAGGACCGCTAGACCTAGGGGCGTTGCACATAAACTTCCATCTCGCCCAAAGTACCTGCTGCGAAACTCCATTCGGAGCGCTCCGGCAAAAACCAAAACCGCTAGCTACTGGGACCTTAATCCAGTAGTCATTCGCGAACCAATATTTCTCAACCCAAAGAATAGGGAGAGCCGCTAAATGTTTGCTGTTAAGAAATACTCGGTTGTCATTGTGTTGATTGCTATCAGCAGTTGCTCTAAGCTATGCACCAGAGCCCATAGTGACATGAGCCCCGAAGAAGTCGTCGAAGCTTATTTA
>JANQHA010000190.1 GCA_028282865.1 Oligoflexales bacterium | reverse complement strand
ATGGGTTCACGAACCCATGATCAGCTGCGAGATAGTTGAGAGACCTACTTTTAAACCCATGGTCACGCCATTTGATGTGCTTCACAGAACATGCCCAGTGAATATCACCGGCAGAAAACTCGTCTCGATTTCTAAGAAAGGCAGAGTCAAAGTCGGCATTATGAGCGATGGCAATCGACGATTCCTCGAACAAACTTTCGACCAATTTCCAGTCGATCTTTTGCCCTGATAAAGCCTCGTCGGTTAAACCGGTGATCTTAGTGATCTCACTATTTAGCGGCGCGCCTGGGTCTTCAAGGCCGCTATACATCTGGGTTATGTGAAGCTGATGTTTCGCATTAATCCCAAATTGAATGATGCCAATTTCGATAATTCGATCTTTTTTACTGTCTAAACCAGTAGTCTCTAAGTCGACGATTATCCCAGTATCCATGAAACCCCACCCGGCAAAATATACACACTAGAAAGAACAGTGATTCTAACATAAAATATAAACATAAAAATATCTGCCATAAATGCAAGTCCAGATCTATTTCTGATGGAAATCCAGAGATCTAGCAAAGGAACAGATGAGCACAGCGTCCAAAAAGCTAAAGTTTAAAACTTCTGCTAAGCGCCGTACCTTACATGATGGTTCCACTCATATTAGCGACTTTGACGAACTTGTTATTTCATTAAAGGCAGATCAGAGATTCCAAGAATATGAGATTGATTACCCGAAGCAAGATATCGCGAGCCTTAGCTTGGGCCAGTCCACTCTGTTTATGATTGGTCCAAAGATCTGGTCAAACCCTCGCAGGCTAAAACCGTTTATAAACGATGGTAGCAGTACCGCACAGCATTCTCTAATTTGCTGTGGTTCGGAGTCTGATCTAGAAAATGTCCCAGAAGTGCTGCATATTTCTCATAGTCATATGCTCGTCTTTCCTTCGACCCTTACCAACCTACATTTTTTGGTTAAAGACCTTATTAGAAATAAGGATTTCCAGCAACTTGCAAACCTAGACAAACAAGCAGCAACCGAGACCTTAGAAAACGTCAAACATGTATTGTCAATTTCTAGAGAGCTCAACCAAGTAAGAGATGTGAACCGGCTACTAGATCTCATTTTAGCAAAGGCAATCGCCGTCACAAAGTCAGATGCCGGATCGATTTATGTTGTAGAGCCTGAGTCCGAAGGCAAAGAGGCTTTATTAGTTTTTAAAATATGTAAAAACTCATCGACTATTTTAAACCTATCAGAATTTAAAATGCCTATAAACGATCAGTCGATTGTTGGCAACTCGGTATTACACGCAGCAACCATCAATATTCCAGATCTCTACTCACTAAACAAAGACCCCGACAAAAACCCCTACCATGCACGTCATGATGTGTCGTGGGACGAAAAAAATAACTACGAGTGCCATTCGATGCTATCAATTCCAATTTTTGATATTAGCCATGATGTCATTGGAGTTATCCAGCTAATCAACCGCAAACACGGCGAAGATCCATTAAAGTCCAAAGAAGACTTTAAAAATCGGGTAACACCCTTCGCCGACACAGATGTAGAGTATGGCGAGATCGTTGCCCATCAAGCAGGTATTGCACTTGAAAACGCTATGCTCACCGAAGAAAAAGAAAAGCTCTTCGAGGGTTTTGTCGATGCATCAGTTAAAGCAATCGAACAACGAGATCCAACTACTAGCGGTCATTCACATAGAGTGGCCAAACTTACTTTGGATATGGCGGAGATCATCAATAAAACCCCTAACGGAATCTACGGATCTACCTACTTTAATGAATCGCAGCTTAAAGAGATTGAGTATGCATCTTTACTTCATGATTTTGGTAAGCTGGGAGTTCGAGAACAGGTACTTCTTAAAGCCAAAAAGCTATACGGATGGCAGCTAGAGAACCTGGAGGAACGATTCGAGCTGATTAGGTCTCGTTACGAAATTGATCATCTGAATGAAGTCATAAAATACTTAAAAACACCACAGATGTTTCCCCCGGGGCTTGGGATGAAACATTTCCAATCAGAGTTCAAGGCAAAAGTTCAAGAGCTAGATCGATACTTCGAGACTATCATGAAAAGCAACGAGCCATCTGTCTTAGAACAGGGAAACTTCGAGCTTCTTAAGGACATAGCAAACCTCAGCTTTAACGATTCAAAGACTAAGAACCGACCATTTCTACTGGCCGATGAACTGAAGGCACTCTCAATTTCAAGAGGCTCACTAACACCCGAGGAGTTTTCTGAAATCCAAAGTCATGTGACCCATACTTATGAATTTCTAAGAAAGATTCCATGGGGAAAAGACCTTTCAAACGTACCTAACATCGCTGCCAAGCATCATGAAAAACTCGATGGCAGCGGCTACCCCAACTCTGCAGAGGCAACCGAAATCCCTATCCAGTCAAGGATCATGACCATATCGGATATTTTTGATGCCCTTACGGCCTCCGATCGACCATATAAAAAAGCTGTGCCCGTTGAAAGGGCACTCGACATCATCGAAATGGAAGTGAAATCTGGCAAATGTGACCCAGATCTGTTCAAGATATTCATCGAATCAAAATGCTATCGAGGCGTTTTATAATTATACCTGCCGGCCTTGACAACAGGTCCTAGCCTAGAAAAGAAGCTTCAGCGACGATCGATAAAACTAACGTTGAGCGACAAAGCCTCACTAAGCAAAGTACTATATTCAGCACAACCAATGGCTTTTGCTCCTAAACTCTTTAAATGATCAGTCATGAATTGAACTTCTAGCAGCGTCATTCCTTGATACTTCATATGCTCAACTAAGTGATAAAGTGCGACTTTAGAAGCATCTCTGGCAAGGTGGAACTTAGATTCTGCAAAGAAAGCTCCTGCCATGCTAACGCCATAGAGGCCACCTACCAAATTGTCGCCTAACCAGACTTCGATGGAATGAGCATCTCCTTCGCGGTGAAGTTGCGCATAGATTTGCAAAAAATCTAAGTTTATCCATGTATCAGGGCGGTTGGCACAGCCCTCCATAACTTCAAGAAAGGCTTTGTCGTAAGTCACTCGATAACCACGATTCTTAAGACTTCGCCTTAGAGATCTAGAAACTTTAAATTCATCAAGT
>JANQHA010000027.1 GCA_028282865.1 Oligoflexales bacterium | reverse complement strand
ATCCCGATTGCTACCTGTGTGAGTTGTGTGTTTTAGTGGAGGTTGTTGATGTATTTGTTAAATAGAACAGGTCTAATTGGCATAATTACTGCCGGGCTTATGAGCCTTCTGGCTGCTGGTTGCAACAACGGCACATTTAGAGGCAGTGGTAAATCAAAAGCCAACCCACCAACTAGCGAAGAGCAACTTCCCACCTCAGATCAATGCACTCCTGGTAAAGAGGTGAGGGGAGTAGATGTTGTGGTTATTATCGATAACTCAGGCTCCAACTCAGAGACCGACTGCCCGCAGTCTAGGTATGTCGGGGTTGATAAGTACGGTTATGCTCAGTTCAGCTGCGGCGCTGCGACCAACCGAGAAAATGCGGTTGTATCTTTATTCGACGAAATGACCGGATTATTGGATAACCAGGCTGAGGCAAACCTTTCGGTCGCTTCATTTCCTACCTTGGACAATATTTTTACTGGAGCTAGGACCGAAATGAATTGGGTTAGCGTCAATAAACAAAATTCACGATCTGTCCAGTCGGCTATGGGTTTTACTAGAAGCCCGCAAGGCTTTACCCCTTATGGCGCTGGCTTAGGTGAAGCAGCTGATTTATTTAAAGCGATAGACTCTAAAGACCGCTCTCGATTGGTTATTTTTGTTACCGACGGAGAGCCTACTGATGATAACCCTTTGGCTGTTAAGAGCATGGTAAAAAATAACCTTCACGGTCAAAATGTCAAAGTTGTTACTGTTATGATTACAGGTAGAGACACGTTTGATCAGAGGATTAGTAAGCATCTAAGTTATCTCCGGCAAAATGATTACTCTCAGAGTGTTATCGATGAACTAATGGGTACAAACGGTAAGAAGAGTCTGCTAGATGAGATAAGTCATGACAAGGTAGAGGTTACCGACTCGGGTAAACTAGAAAAAATCTTTAAAGATTTGATCGTCAAGGAAATCACCTGTAAATAAGTGTCGATTGACAGTCATGCTAGGCCCTGTCATTCTAAAACATTGTGTTAATCACTAAGAAAAGTTTTAGAGCAGGATCTATCAGGTGACTACGATTTTCTATATTTTGATGGGTGGCGGTTTAGGTGCAGTCTGTCGATACGCTCTGCAATCAGGAGCTTCCATTTTATCTCCCAACTTTCCCTATGGAACTTTAATCGCAAATCTACTCGGCTGCTTTCTTGCCGGTTTTGTTGCTCCCTTGGTGTTGACGGCTCGGCCTGAAGTGAGACTGTTTATTATGACCGGTTTTCTAGGCTCGCTTACTACCTTGTCTGGCCTTTCTTTGGAGGTTATAGCTCTAGGTGACGAGAAGAGGTTGTTTGCTGCCGCGCTGTATTGGTCTCTTAATGCTTTTCTGTCGATAGCTGCTTGTTTATTAGGTATTTTCGTCTCTTCGAGAGCTTGATATTTTGCACGCAATTAGGTGCAGCTGCTTAACTTAAGCGGTATCTTTTTCTGGGCTATAACCACCATCTCGGCTGCCTCCAACCGACCCACTTTGCCCAGATGAAGTTGGATTAAGTCAATCGCCAGTTCTTTAAAGCAGCAATAGCTGGTTGTTTTTAACATTTCGTTTTTTACTTTTTCCAGCATGTTGTCTTTGTTCAACGTCCACTCCTTTTTTTGTTAAAACTTCCCTGTCTGAATTTCGAATGAATAAGTTGTAGATGAAAAATCTGTACTGCTTGCAGTCGAAAGTTTTGCTCCTCTTACGAGTCTTTTTCCAACAAAAAAGCCTACTTTACATCGAGATGTTAGCGTTGAGAGAACTCCTACGCTTGGAGCAATAACTTTAAGGTGTGCATGATTGTAACTTCTATGGTTTTGGTTCATATTCTTAGGGTTTGTTCTATACCCGACTGTCCCCATACCGTAGCTGGCTGACAACTGGCCAGAGAAATATTTGTATTGATAGACTTGGTAACGGCTCAAAAATCCGTAATGTGTCATATTAATACGTTGCTTGTCGGTTTTATCGGACCTGACGCCTGATATTAAGCTTGAGCCATATACTCCAAGCTCGAGAAATGGAATAGGACTGAACGTATAGCCGGCGCCAGCGATCATAGCATCGGTATCCAAAATGACTGAATTTTCTAAGCTTAGGAAGAATTTGGAGTGGCGAAGAACCTGGTTTTCACTGATTAAGTAGTTGTTACTTGCGCTCAGCTCAGAGCTTGAGAGTAATCCGGTCAGTAGAAGAAGTTGTAATGTGATTATTTTTCGCATAGTTGGCTCCTTTATGAATTATGCCAAGAACAGAAATATCTCAACTCTTCAGTATGGATTTGACTGAGATTGTCCTTCTTGCTGGAATTTACAACGAGCAATCTCAGTCAAGTATCTAACTTATATATATGGGATGACTGATGAGTTAAAGGAGGTGCCTATTGAGGAATAATCGAGGCTCCATAGCGGTAGAGTTTGCTATAGTGTTCCCACTTTTTGTTTTTGTATCCATGCTTATCTTTGAATTATCGCTGATGTGGGTAGATAAGCACTTCATGAGGTACGCTGCTTTTGAAGCTGCGCGAAGCTTTGTTCTTAGTGATAGTCCAGATCCTTGCAATGACCCCCAAGAACACACAAAAGCTATGCGCCGTGTGGCGTTAAAAATGTCTAGCGTAACTCCCCCTATTCAATACTTCTCCTCGCTTATCGGAGTTGATTTTGATTCGCAGCAATCTGCTAGTGCTGACTCATCTGGTTTTATGCCAGGTATGCGGCAGGCGACGATGCGGCTTATAACAAGCTACCCTACCGCTTTTGCTCTTAGCGATATCGAAAGTTGTAGTTGGGACCCTGAGTCATCTTCTGTCTCAGTGAAGTTGACATACTCTCGGGTACCGAGGACTCCATTTGTGAAACATGCGATTTGGCTTGTCTACAATATATATAAGCTAAACCAAGAGGCGCCAGTAATCGGGGGATCGCAAGCTGTGAAGCTAGCTTTAGGTGAAAATTTTTCTACTATTGACGGATATTCACCAGTGCTTGCTAATGTCTCTGCGACATTAAATCAAATTAAAAATAGTATTTCTCAGACTCTAGATAAGTCAAAGAAACTTGAGTTAAATATAAACCAGATGGCTCTAGCAATTACTAACTCAAGTGGCCTGAGCGGGTTTATCCCTACGGCCATTGGTTCCTCAACTGTTGGCACTGCAGCAAAAACTGTCGAGATCCTCGATGAGATTCAAGGTAAGATTCAGGAGGCGCAATCCAATATTAACGATCAGGCAAAAGTATTGACTGCTATTTTATATGCTGTACCAGAGCAGCTTAGGTTTAT
>JANQHA010000488.1 GCA_028282865.1 Oligoflexales bacterium | reverse complement strand
TTTTTCTGGTAAAGATGGCCTGATTAACTTGTTGGGGCAGCGAAATTTTACTGTAGAACGAGCAGAAATCTTACCAGAATCTTCGTCATCAGCTTGCCGTCTACGGTTTTTTGCAGAAAGTGGCTAGCCTAGGAAAGTTTGACCTAGAAGGTAGGCGCATGAGATGGACCCAATAATACAGGTAGCCGGTATAAGAAGCCTCGAGGAGGCTAACATGCTTATAAAGCATGGAGTCGAGTATTTAGGTTTTCCACTTAGGCTAGATGTCAACCAGCCAGATTTATCAGAGCAGATGGCTAAGGAAGTGATTGCTGACATAGGCCAATCATGTAAAACTGTTTTGATTACCTACCAAGACAATGTCAATGAAATTATAGATTTTATTGATTTCTTAGGAGTGAGCTGTATTCAGCTTCATGGTCCGATTGATTTGCACCCGCTTAGGAAGCTCCGGGAGAGCAAAAAACAGCTGTTTATTATAAAAAGTCTGGTTGTGGGAGAAACGGAAGATGCGCAGTTAGTTGTAGACTTAGAGCGGTACTCGCCTTATGTAGATGCGTTTATCACCGATACCTTCGATCCCGAAACGGGAGCTAAAGGTGCGACCGGTAAAACTCACGATTGGGCGGTGAGTAGAAAGTTGGTAGAGCTTGCTACTCGTCCAGTGATCTCGGCTGGTGGCCTTACTGACAAAAACGTCTCTGAAGCTATCATGCAGGTTCGGCCAGCTGGAGTCGATGTCCATACAGGAGTCGAAGCAGACGATGGCTCTAAAGACCCAAAGCTAGTAGAAAGATTTGTCACTGCCGCTAAAGCGGCATTTTAGTGCCTATTGAATAAATTCCGCGATAAACTATGGTTATCATTAATTAATAAAATAACTACTATTTGCAAATTTTCGGTGGTATTTAAGGCGTTAATCGATTTTTGGTTTTAAAGAGGTGACAAATTATGAAACTAATTATTTGTATAGCATTCATGGCGCTTACCGCCTGCGGTAGTTCTAGAAGTGATAGCTCGTCAAGATTATCCGATGAACGTAACGATGGAAAAAAAACAACGGCATGTATCTTTAACAAGACCGATAAATTTATGTTGCTTGAATTTGGAGGTTATATCGCTGGCGACTCTGAAGATGATGCGACTTTTGGAAAGACATATTCTGTCAATCCGAACAAAGGAAAAGTTATCTGGGCGAGCTCTTATCCCATAGTGGTTCGATTGACGTATGGAGGAGTAAAAACCATTACGAAGTCTATCTATCCCCCTGAGTCTGGTGATCTTCCGAGGTATGCAGATGTTCCTGATGATCAGTGCAAGAAGACTTATTCTTACAGGCTCGATATTGAGAAGGTTCGAATTAAAGGAGAAGTATTAAAGCTCAGACGGGTTAAGTGGATTCCCTAAATCGTTGGAGTGGAAGGTCTATTAAATCAATTGGTGGTAAAAAAGTCAGGTTTATTTTGTTAAAATAATACTACAGAGTAAATGGAATGATTCTCAGCTTGGAGTGGCACCTTGACTATAACTACAAGAAAACAATTTGATGGCATGAAAAAGATTGGTGCTATCGTTGCAAACTGTTTAGAGTTTGTAAAGGCACGCGCTCGACCAGGTATGACGACTAAAGAGCTCGATGATATTGCAGCAGAATTCTTGTTAGATCAGGGGGCGATATCAGCACCTAAGTCAACTTATAACTTCCCGGGATCTATATGTATCAGTGTGGAGAAAGAGGCGGCACATGGAATTCCTGGTGATCGAGTGCTAGAAGATGGTGATCTGATGAATGTTGATGTATCGGCACACCTTGATGGATATTATGCTGACAACGGTGAGTCTTTCGTGCTTGGTAACGCAGATCAAACAAAAACTCACCTCTGCAAGGTGGTAAGCAAAGCCTTGTACTCCGGGATATCGAAGGCAAAGGCAGGGGGCTTAATATCTTCGGTGGGCCGTGAGGTAGAAAGGATAGCCAAATCTAATCGGTTTTCTGTGATTAAAAACCTCGGAGGTCATGGAGTCGGAAACTCTCTTCACGAAAACCCTGAGTTTATCGGAAGCTATTATAACCGGGATGATAAGCGAGTTTTTGGCAATAATATGGTTGTTGCTATTGAACCATTTATTTCTAATGGCGCGGAGCTTGTCCAGGAGTCGACAGATGGCTGGACACTTTTTCACGAACGCTATTATACCGTACAGAAAGAGCATACGGTCATGATCAGAGATGGTAGATTACCTTATGTTTTTACTGAGCCTACTATCAGCGCTTGAAATTTCATGCTGCGCTCTCGCAACAGTCTAGAAGGTGTTAAAAAATCGGTTTCAAAAGAACCTGATACCGGTCGACATAATTTTGAATGTTTGTTTGATCCTGGCTAATGATATGGGAGAGAGAGGCAGGTATAATCTTGTGCTCTACCTTGTGTGAGCCTAATTTACTATATAGTTTGCGCCATTTAACAGACTGCTGGCTTCGGCTCCAATAGATAATGATTTTACCGTCGCCTTTCTTTATGAATTTATATCCCACGTAGCCTTCTATTTGCTCTAAACTTTTACTAATGAGTGTTTTTGCCGATTTTTTATATTTTTTTACTCGAGGTCTTTGGCTCTTAATAATTTTTTTCATGCCTTTAGATCCCTTGAACCAAGATTCGAGTAGAAGTTGATCATGTTCTGGTAGGGTTGACGAGATCCTCAAAAGCGTCGGACCTTTGATCCGCTTCTTCTTTTTCTTTCCTAAGACAGAAAGTTTCTGAAGCCATTTGGGAACCTTTATGCCCGAAGCAGCTAGCATCACAAGGTGGCTTTGAAATGCATGAGATACGGTAGGTTGGTCGGTTCCGGTAGTCATGTTTTTAAGCCATAATGTGGCAGCATCTTTTTGATGAGCTTCAGGGATAGACCCGGTAAGCAATGCACGGGTTATTCTTGTCTTCGAGTTTATTAAAAAAATTTGAGATAGATTATGGTCCTTATGATCATTCAGTTTTTCCACCCAACTTATCAGCGCTTCGAAGGTATAAGGGGTAAATTCTTTATGCTCCAAAAGCATTAGACTAGCGATCCCAGCCTCATTTAGATCTCGGCTGCCACGTAGACCGCGGAGTTTCTTCCATTGATTTGACCTAAGGGTCTTAGACTTGGATGAGTACTCTAGCTGCAGTAGGTTTTGGTAAAGGTGATGGTCGTGCTTAGAGTTGCTACCGCGTTGTGCCAGATCAAGGGATTCTCGGATGATTTCTACAGTGTCGATTTCCTCTGTCTGATCGGGACGAGTGGCTTGGCTAAATGGGTATTCGCAGTGGCCCCACACCGACTGACCGGTTAGGCTGACCCCTAGCAACAGTACTATATCTTGCCACTTCATCAGTAAATCTCGCGGAAATAAGCTTGCCCTTTACTAGTCATTACTTCCGGGTTAGTCAATGGCAATCGCACATTTCTTAATGATTTTAAATGATTTCGATTTCTCGGTTTTTTTAAGAAAATAGGTATTCATAATTGTAAGAGCGGTTGCTGATTTTAACTCGTATGACTCCCATTTACTAATATCGACTTTTACGGAGTCATCTTTGAGATCTTCATCTTTGTAGTTCACCTCGAAGTTATTGAGCCCAAATGTGTCGGTTTCAAATCCAATTTTTCGCGCGCTGCCATCTTTTTCTAACCAAAGCTGGTTTATGTAATGCTCGTCGCCTCCGATCATAGGACATTTAATGTTGAACTTACGAACATTTTGATCGAATTTTGGGATGATCTTATTCCACTTTCCAGAAGCAAAGATCTTTGCGTTTTGAAAGTAGGCAGAAATAAGTCTTTTTTCTTCGGTTGTATCTATGTGAATAATAAGCTCATCGGGATCTTCTGTTAGCACTTGCAAAGCTTCCGGTGGCTTTAAAAATGCCCTAGTCTCTTGTCTTAATCTAATGCCTAGACTCTTCATCTTTATAGTGAGCTCAGTGTTTTTCACTCTGGTGACCTCGAATACTAATTCGTGGCTACGCTGCATCGAGTCTCTCCAAGCAAAAGAGTAATCTTTAGTGCCCTTATGTTGCCGGAGCTTCTCCAAGCCATAAATTTCTCGATCTCTAGACGACACGTTCTCACTCACTTTGAGTATCGTGAGATTTCCAGGGTCTGCTCCAATACTTTTCATAAACTCGGTTGCTTGAGAACCGTTTTTTTTATTTATTCGCAGCAACGCTTCAATGCCAACTTTAATGGCATCGACCACATCCTGGTTATCCGCTTTGCTTATAAGTTCTAGATCTTCTTTGAGTGAGCTACTGCTTCGGGTTTTACAAGAAGTCAAGTAGATAAGAATAAGAACTATTCCAGTGATTGCAAGTGTTGTCGTCCTGACCATTGTTACGAGTAACTCCTATGTTACCTTTTTAAAAGAAAGAAGAGGTTGGTAGAGTCAGGGCATTTCGGAGCACCTGGTTAGTATTACTGAGTCGTTCCGCGAGTTGTGAGGCGGTATTTCTCATCACGGTGTAGCCGGCCTTTAAGTCGGTCGAAAAGAAGTCCTCAATTTGCTTAATAGTCCACTCGAGAGCAACGACCTCTCCTTTAGCAACGACGTTTGCAGATCGCCGCTTCTTTCCAAGTAATACCATCTCACCTACCATTTCTGCAGCACCAAGGGTTGCGATGGACTCGGTTTTGTCGACTCCTACTAGGGAGTCGCTGATATCGACCCTACCGCTGATGATGAAGAAAAGGTTGTCACCGACGTCGGACTCTTTGATAAGAAGGTCGCCGTTTTGGTAAGTTCTTTTTTGGGCTAAATCACCGATGCTTTTTACTTGATCCGCGGTCAGTCCAGCTAAATAGACGCTCGATTTCAATATATCTAAGTCACTCATAGTGTCTAAACCTCCTAAGAACACTAGTATATCTTATACTATATAGGTTCGATTGCAAATTTAGATCTCATGAGCTAGGATGCCGCCTCCTAAGCTAGAGTTACCAGTGTTTTGAGAGATTTAAGGCCCTTAACAAATGGAATTAGTAGCCAGAATCGCTCCAGAGGTGAGCTTAAAATCCTCCAAGGTTTGCAGGGCTTTTGTTAGAAAGCTGGTAAAAAATATCAAAGATGCTTGCGTTAGTCATGGTTTTGAAGTTGTGATCCGTCCAGATGGCGGCAGGCTTCGTATTGAGACCGATGATATTGCTTGTCTTCCCGTGTTGCAGCGTATCTTTGGGTTACATTCAGTTTCCATTATTGACATTTCTTGTAGTCCAGATTTAGCAGCGATGAGACAAACTATAAAGATGCATTACTC
>JANQHA010000371.1 GCA_028282865.1 Oligoflexales bacterium | reverse complement strand
AAAGGCGGCGAAATGAAATGCGAGTTTTATATGCATATCGACTGCGTATGATGAAACATCGACTCCGGAGGCCCGGCCCCGGTTAATAAGTTCGTTTAGCTCAAATAGCCCAAGCTCGCTTGGTTTTCGTCGCTCTTTTTGTAGTTTCTTCGGTTCAATTGGAATCATCGCGAGTTGGGTTTCCCTTTGCTCACTAAAGGCAACCGTTCCATCAGGGTTAAAATGTCTTACCCGTATTTTTTCGAGCTGCCAGTTACCAGTCTGTTCTTGGAACTTAGCATATTGAGCTTCAATACTTTGTTTTGGTCTAAAGTTGAGTCCCATGTGGATGATGTTTACATTGGTCATGATTCGGTTGATCGAATCGTAGTCATCAAAATGGTAGAGGTTGTCGTCGCGTCTAAGCCACCGCGTGCTATCTTGGATTTCTGAGGGGGCTTTGTTTTCGATTAAAACATCTTGGACATAGCGCATCTGTTTAGATGCAATTGGCACAATAAACTCGCCTATTCCAATTGATACTAGACTAAGAATCATTCCACCGGCCGCGATGGGTGCCCCAATTTTTAGCGGGCTCATACCGGCGGCGCGCATTGCCGTAATTTCGTTGCTCCGACTCATTAGGACCATACAGATTACCGACGCTAAAAGAGAAGCGATGGGAATGCCTTGTACAATCTGTGCTGGAATCTGGAATAGGTAGAACTGTATAACGTGGCTGGTTTCTGGCTTGTATACTGCGAAATACTTGGTCGTCTTATGAATAAAGTCAAACATGACGAATAGAAAAATGCAAAGAACAATCGTTCCAAGGACATACTTGAAAAAATCACGAAGCATGTAGTTAAATAGCGTCATTCTAGGTTTTTTCGGACTCGACTGTGTTCAGTGCCTTTGCCTGGATAAAGGGAAGCCCTTTCTTTCCACGCTCGACAGTTCCTAATACTTTTAGAACCTTAGGCTTTTTCTCCTCTAACAACAAGTGAGCATTTGTTAAGTCGGTCAGTAATACCAGCATTCGGGCGTTGTGGTCTGATATGATTAGGTGCGTTCCATGCTTGCCTATTTTAGCGATGATGCCCTCGGTAACGACTTCATGGCCTAGCAATGATCCATTATCTAAATGAACTGCTTTTAATGTCACTTCGTTAGGGCTTGAAAATAAGGTTCCGCCAATTTGTTCGAAAGTAAACTGATCGATTGCTGAGGGGCTTAATGAGCAGCTTGCGAGTGCAAGAGAAAAAGATACGACGATAAATTTCAGCATGAGTCACCTCTCCATGGTGCTTAATTTTGAATCACCTTAGTTATTATTATACCACACACCTTTTTTACCTTGCATTCTGGTCAGATATCTAATAAAAGCGAGTCTCTTCAGGTAAGCCTGCACCCGCAAGCCTATGCCTTCTTTAGGGGCTTTCGCCTAAGGTCGCGCTTATTCTGGGAAAAAACAAATAAATCAAGTGTTTATGTAAGGTTTTGGTTGAATGAAAAATCAAAAGATTAGAATCCGATTGCGCGCATACGATCATAATCTGATCGATCAAGCATCTGATGAGATTGTCGAGCGTGCTAAGAGAACTGGTGCTAGGATTGCTGGCCCTGTGCCGTTACCTACCGCTATAAACAAATACACGGTGCTGAGGAGTCCACACGTGAATAAAAAGTCACGTGAGCAGTTTGAGCTGCGAACACATATGAGGGTGTTGGACATTCTCGAGCCGAAAGCGCAGACAATTGATGCGCTTATGAAGCTAGATTTGGCTTCTGGGGTTGATGTGTCCATTAAACTATTTAATTAAGCGTTTAAAGCTGGTTATTAGCTTTTAAAAGGTTGATAAAATATGCAGTTACCAGGATTGATTGTAAAAAAAGTTGGAATGACTCGGATGGTTGACGAGCAGGGGCGCATGATCCCAGTGACGCTTGTTCAGGCGGACGATCAGAAGATTACTAAAATTTTAACACCAGAACGCGACGGCTATCATGGTATCCAGGTCGGTTTTTTTGCGAAACCAGAATTTCGCATGAATCGTCCCGATATCCATCGGCTTCGAAAGGTGCAGGTTCCGGATAATTTCTCTAGGTTCCGTGAATTCCGTTTAGATGGTGCGCCGGAAGGTGTGGAGTTAGGTTCCGCTCTTAAAGTCGAAGGCTTTTCCGAGGTCCCTTCAGTAGACGTTACTGGCTTAACTAAAGGTCGCGGGTTCCAGGGTACTACTAAGCGATACAACACTCGTATTGGCCGGATGACTCACGGTTCTCGTTATCACAGGCGTGGTGGCTCTTTGGGGCAGTGTACTACTCCTGGTCGTGTTTATAAGAACAAGAGGATGCCAGGGCATATGGGGGTTACTAATACCACTGTGCAAAATCTCAAGGTCGTAGATGTGGATCATGAAAGTAATGTGATTGCTTTGAGGGGTTCGATACCCGGTCATCGAGATGGTTATTTAGTTATTAGGCCGAGTGTCAAAATTAAAGTTAAGAAGTAGGTACGGGCTAAAGGCTCTGTGAGGTTAAGGTATGCAGGTTGAAGTAAAAAATATTACGGGGAAAGTGGTCAAGAAGGTAGATCTTCCTGAATCGATCTATGGTGTAGAGATGAACGATCACGTTCTTCACACCGTCGTTAAAGCTTATCAGGCGAATCGGCGTC
>JANQHA010000304.1 GCA_028282865.1 Oligoflexales bacterium | reverse complement strand
ACACGCTCCGAAGGTATGGTTAATACCTCAGAGCGTGACGCCATCGTTTCCATACCTATGCCATTGCTTCGCTAGGTTAGCCATAGCAGATGCTCCTATGTTACCTCCGACTTGTTTACCGCCAATACCCTTGATCACGGCGTAATACTGATCTTTTGTCTGCGCTTCATCGCAGTATTTAGGTCGGAACTTAGGAGCATCTGCTATGGCTAACCTAGCGAAGCAATGGCATAGGTTTGGAAACGATGGCGTCACGCTCTGAGGTATTAACCATACCTTCGGAGCGTGTTTAGTCGTCAACTCATTGTACTGAGACCTTAATTTTATGAGGTTGGTCGGGCAGTACCTGTCAATTGGACGGTGACTACTGGCATAGATAAACCAGTAAGGGTATTCAAGTAAGTCCGCTGAAGGAGGGGTGATCGTATCACGTCTGACGATTCTAAAGTCTAAGATATCTAATGCTTTATGAAGGAAGTATTCCGGGCTTTCTAGAGGTAGCTCACCCTGTGGCTCTGAGATTAGCACTGCATTTTTTTTAACTCCCACCAGAAATACCCGAAACTCATTATCGAGCTCAATAGCATCATCAGTCGACTCGATCATGAAAACTAACGGAGCCATAGATGACTTTCTATTTCTGCTTATTGCAGATCGTACCCTTTTTTCTAACCAATTTATAGATACAATGGTCCGGCTCTGTTCCGGGGCAATTGAAAAATCTACGCTTTGTAAAGTAATATCACCGATCTTCGCCGAGAGAGTACCAGATATCGGCTGGTTGGCAGGCCCTGATTTGCTTACTTCTACATCCCAAGCCATTCTTTGTGAAGTGACAGCCGACAGGTACGCTGCTTGAGAAATAAATAAGTTGTTTTTATTAAGGTTGGGCTTTTTGTCATAAATATAAACCTGTTTTTCCATCGCTTGGGCTTGCCAGTTAAAGTCAGACCAAGTGTGAAGGTTGCGATCGGAGGCAATAAAAAGTTCGTCTACTTCTGAGTAGAGTTGACCGTATTGACGAAACCAAGATCCTAACTTCAGCCCTTCAGGATGAAAACGCAACTTTGACAAAAAACCTTCTAAGTCTTGCTTGGTTTCCACATGGAGAAAATTTGGGTTTGAACTGGATGAAAGGTTAACCACTCCACGATCTCTTATGCTATTCCATAAGCTGGATATCTGCTCTTTTAGCTCATCTAGCGAATACTGCGACTGCATCGATGGGCTTAGATCGACAAAAATATGTTGGTTTAGCTGTCCCGATTTATTTTTAACTTCGACTAATACGGCTGGTTTTAATAATAAAAAGATGAGCCCAAACCCCGCTATAAAAAAAGCGGCGAAAGGAATCATGGGTGGCTTCTTCCACTGAAGCTTGGGTAGCTTCTTAGAATCTATCTCTATAACTCGAAGGATAGGAAACCACCAGCTTTTGAGCCTCTTTCGAATAAGCCACCATGTCAACACGGCAGTTATGAGTATTAATCCGCCAAAGAAACTAATCCCGCTTAGATTTAAGTTGATTGCATTCAATGGCGGCATTACAGCGACCTCACCCTAAAAAACTATGGAGAATCATTTCATGCATCTCATCGACAGGGGTAGTATCTGTGACTAGAATATAGTCGATACCCGATTTTGATGTTTGGTCCCTGATACTTTGAATCCAGGCTTC
>JANQHA010000332.1 GCA_028282865.1 Oligoflexales bacterium | reverse complement strand
AGGAAAAAAGGCGAAGTAATGGCTGAGGTTGGTCCAGAAAAACCCGGCTGGATTTCGGTTCACAACGTGTCTCAACACCTGTTATACGCAATCGTGGTTTCAGAAGACGCTAAATTCTACCAGCATCATGGGCTAGACTTTGAGGAGATGTGGAAAAGCCTACAAACCAATATCAGAAAAAAGAGGTTTGCCCGCGGCGGTTCGACTATCACTCAACAGGTCGTAAAAATGGCTTTTTTAGACAGAAACAAAAATATCATTCGTAAATCTAGAGAGGCCCTTGGAGCACTGTTAACCGAACAACTTATAAGTAAAACCCAAATCTTAGAGTGGTATATCAATCTAGCGGAGTTTGGCGATGGTGTATACGGCATCAAAAATGCATCATGGCATTACTTCCAAACAAAACCAGAGCTGCTCACAATCCCCCAAGCTGCGCACTTGACCCTAGTCATACCTAGCCCAAATGGTTGGTCTGTAGGCTTAAGACGTAAGAATCTTACCGAGTTTGGCCACAAAAGGTTTACTAACATCGTGACAAAAATGATGCGAAGCAACTATATCACTAAAGATCAGTGGCTAGCATGTTTGGCGACTGGAAACTTTGGTAGACCAGTTAACAGCTACCAAGAAGTCATTCAACAGCGACTAACGCCTCAGTTCGAAACCGACGAACTGGAGCAACTTGAAGACGATACCGAGATTGATATGGATAGTTTGTTAGAAGATGAGCTTATCGACGAAGAGACGGATCAAACTGAATCGTACAATAAAGGTTAAGATGTATTCAAAATTCAAACTATGGTGCTTATGCTTTTTATCTTACATAATCTTTCGATTATTAACATCTACCTATCGGGTCCAGTTTTTTCAGCAAGAAAACCTTATAAAAGCAAAATCCATGCACCCAAACAGCAGTTTCATCTATGCATTATGGCATGAGCATTTTTTTACAGCAGTAGCTTCTCACCCTCATCAGGGAATAACCCCAATGATCAGCCAGTCCAACGATGGAGAGATTATTACTTATATTGGTAGGAAGCTTGGCTTTACACCTGTAAGGGGAAGTACATCAAGGGGCGGTGCAGAGGCCCGCGATGAACTATATAATCAAGCAGCCCTTGGACTTAAAGCAGCTTTCACCGTCGATGGCCCGACCGGACCAAGGCACAAGCTTAAATCGGGAGTTGTAGATCTAGCTAGGAATACCTCTATGCCAATACTACCGCTTGCAATCTCGGCTGACCGCTGCTGGATACTAACGAGAAGCTGGGATCACTCAATGATTCCAAAGCCATTTGCCAAGGTTTCTGTTGTCTACGGCGAGCCCCTATGTATAAAAGAGGATACTCATGGCAGCGAGTTTGCGGCAGCCAAACGAAAAGCCTCGGAAGCACTCAAAGCCACCAATGCATATGCTAGAAAAATAGTAGAAACAAAATGAGCGATACCACTAAATTCAGGTCTCTTAAAATCTGGGAAACCCATGACCATCGAATTATATGGCAGCTCTCGCCAGCTCCCCTACTACCGCAGATGGCAAAAAAACTCTTTCTAACCATCGACGTAAACCAAATGACAAAAGGCATTTCTCTAACTAGCAATAAGCCAAAATTCATCATCAAACCTGGATCTCTAACCCAAATCCTTCGAAAAAACTTAAACGGCATGATGCTAAACTCTATTAGCTATGACTCTGAGTCGAAGAGCTACGTTATCGAGCTAAACAGGCCTTCGGCGCAGGGTGATGGCTGGATGATCGCCCTACACGGCACCAAGCCACCGGAGCTGGAGTTGATTGATAGAGACAACGAATCCTCCTACCTTAGGTGGTCTACTAAGGGCATGTACACAAAGAGAAAAGACATCGACCAAGACAACTTTAACTTCAAAAACCTTAAAGATATGACAGGTCCACTGATTGAATCGATAAGAACAAATGCCGACGAGTCTCTAGAACCTCAGGATCAATCATCGAAAGATACAGCTTCAGTAAAATCCGCTTCCCAGAGATCTGCTATCCAAAAAATGAGGCGTCGACTAAGAACTCTTAAAAAGTCGCTGGACAAGATCGAAGCTAAGTCGATTTCAAGTAGCGACCTGAGCAATTGGCAAGAGCAAACGAAGCTATTAGAGGAGTACGCCTACCTGGCGACAGACGGCGATCATTGCTTACTTCTTTCACCAGAACAAAGCCGTTCAAATGAATCAATAACAATAGAATTGAATCCGAACAAAAGTATCGGAGAAAATGTTAATGAATACCACCGTAAGCACAAAAAAATGAAGCTCTCAATAACCTCCCAAGAACAACAAAAACAATGCTGCTTGAAAGACATCGCAGAAATAGAAAAAGACCTGCAGTATCTGCTAGATCATACTATTTCGGAGCAAGAGTCCCTCGATATTTTGTCGAGGCATAAAATTAGTGCCCCAGCAAAAACCGGTCGGGCAAAAGTCCAGTACCTTGAGAAAAAACCATACAAGCTCTACCTTAGCACCGACAACACTAGGATTTTAGTCGGTAAGGGTGCAGCTGAGAATGACAGATTGACCAAGCAAGCAAAGTCGAATGATTTTTGGATTCATGCAGTCGGTGTCACTGGGTCTCACGTGATAGTTGATGGCTCCAAGTTTCGTAAAACGATGCTACCAGAGAAGGTTTTTAGGGACGCAGCTATCTTGGCTCTTCATTTTTCAAAATTACGTAACGACTTTTCAGGAGAAGTTTACTATACACGCAAGCAACATATCAAAAAGAGTAAGGGCATGCCCCCGGGCTTATGGAACGTAGAACACTCACCAGTGGCTTTTGTGAAGTACTCTGAGCCCGAGCTAAAAGATATCTTAAACCGGCAGGAGGCGTGATGAGCGCTGAGTTAGTTGATCTACACGTCCACTTATATGGTTGTCTAAGTCCAAAGGATATCTGGATCTTAGGCCGGGACTCTGAGCTAGATAGTAACATGCTAGACCTGTTCGATCATCGCTACCGAAAGGTGTTTGGGCGTCCTTCTTCGTATGAAGCATATTGGCTTAGTGAAAGTGGAGTCGATGCTATCGCTGAAGATTACTTAGCAACTACTAGATCTACCTTTGCCGAGTTCCAGGCAAAGTTTGATTTACTGCCCGCTCTATTCCCTTTAAAACCTCATGCACCTTTGATTCTTTCTCATGTGATAGATAAGCATCATGATGAAGGGATACAGTTCATCGAATACCGCTGTTTTCTGCCGCCATACCTAAATGACTCTGAGATTGATCGGTATTTAACAGATATGGTCCATGTGTTAATAGATAAGGAAAACGCCTACCAAAAAGAAATTCAGCCCAGCCTTGTTATGAGTATCCCGAGGCAACCTGAAATATTTAATAGGCTATATGAAGTTTTACATAGTTGGCTAGATGCACACCCGAGTTACCGTTCCTATATTGTTGCCATAGATCTCTGTGCGTCAGAGGAAGGACATCCACCTAAATCTATCTCCGAGAGCTTGGCCAGGGTTGCTCAAAACAATTCTAGAGAGCCTAAGTCCTCCCTAGCCATTTTATACCACGTTGGAGAGCAGTACAGCCACCTAAGCCTTTGCAGTTCCGTAAGGTGGGTGCACCAAGCAGTATCAATTGGCGCGCACAGGCTCGGCCACGCAGCATCACTGGGACTTGATTCTAGTATCCTGCTGGGGTCTGAAGGAAACGAAACTGTTAGTGAACGCTTTGATCATTTGATCTGGTTAAAAGAAAACAATCACTGGCTGTCAGAAAATGGTGTGGAGTTGAGTTCATCCGACATCACAAAAGAGTTGCGTAGTTTAGAGTCAAAGCAGCCAGATGACATGCTTAGTGTCCACTACACTCCAGAATACCTCGAGCAATTTAATCAACTGCAGCATGCGATCTTAAGCAATCTATCAAAAACGAAAATTATCATCGAAAGCTGTCCAACTTCCAATTCAATTCTGACGGATGCACCTTTGGACCAAAGACACCCACTTGTGAAGTTCAAAAAATATGGGCTACCTGTTTCGATCGGTAGCGACGACCCTGGAATCTTTGACTGCACATTAGCATCAGAACTAGATCTTGCTCAGTCCCTAGCCGGAAAACTATCGTCATCAGCTAGGTACCGTAGTAAAAATCTTATTTGAAAAGACGAACCGTATCTCTCGACAGAAGAAGCGTTGGAACCTTAAGGGCCCCAAAGCTCCCCGCGATTACTATTGAAACGAAACTAATTCAACATCAAAAACCAAAGTAGAATTCGCAGGTATAAGCCCCCCGCCAACAGCCCGGTCTCCGTAGCCCATTTCGGGAGGAATCACCAAGATACGCCTACCGCCTGGCTTCATACCTTTAACTCCTTCATCCCAGCCCTTTATAACCATCTGGGCACCGAGTTGAAAAGAAAAAGGCTGACCTCTATCACGACTGCTATCAAACTTCTTACCATCTACCAACCATCCGGTATAGTGAACAGAAGCAGTCTTTCCAGAATCTACCGCATCACCATCACCTTCTTTATCATCAATCATTCTAAACTCTTTCGATGCTATCGCCTCAACAACATCTGCTCGTTTAACCACGTCCGTCATAGCTGCCTCCGAATCCGGTGCCTTATTACCCTTCGAGCTTGAACACTTATCACAGCTAGTCATTGCAATCAAACAAACGATGAAAACTGGTAAATAACTTCGCATAACTTATCTCCCAATGAGTAAGCCCCGATTATGAATGATAGGATGATAAAAATCTATAGATTTTATTGATTAAGACTACATGGCTGGCGCTACGATAATGTCGCAACACCTTGCTGGTCCTGTGTCAGCCAACTTTTACAGATAAAGTCATATTAAATATTGCAAGTATCTCATCGGACTCTACATTGGAAACGCACTTAACCGTGACCTTACAACTCTGAGGGGTCCCTAGCTCAGTCGCGCCCTTCTCGATCAGACCACGTACCTTTGGAACATCTTCACATACAAAGTACGCGGATGATAAAACTTTTTTATTGAACTGAGCGTGCATGTCTTTAAATAAAACAGAAGATTTAATATTCGCTTCCCTAGTGGCAGTATAAGCTGCTAAAGATCCGGCAATATCAGCACCAGATGTTAGCGCGCCAAGGAACATGGAACCATAAGGATTTCGGTTACGAAAACCAAGCGGAACCTTCACGACAGCCCGTTTGCTAGTAAGCTCATGAATACTCGCCCCTATAAACAAAGCCATCGGGCATTTAAATAATGAAATTGATTTTAATAAAATTGTGTTCTTAATATCCATACTTACCTACCCAAGCTGAAGGTTACACGTCGAAAAACAATTAATTAAGGCCATCCCAATTAAGCTCTTCCTCAGTAATC
>JANQHA010000196.1 GCA_028282865.1 Oligoflexales bacterium | reverse complement strand
AATTGTTGGTGTTTATAAGGGGGTCTATATAGAAATATATCCTGGGTTTCATGTTTTCTATAAATTTCAGTATGTTAAGTGGCATTTGGGTAGGTGTGCTCATGAAGGGGCGGGCCATAGTGCTCGTAGTCCATGGCCCGTTGGCTGGCTTAACCTTACTAGTTCACTGTAATAATATCACTGTGCACTTTGAGGTTAGGAAATGCGGCAGTGGAATTTAGTTGGTTCCCTGGGGAGATATCAAGTCTGAGACCTATTTTGTCGTTTGATTTGCTTGCCTTGTACACCCCCGTGTAGGACTCTCCATTTATCCCAACCTCGCCTTGAAGAGGAAAGAATAGGTTAGATTCTGGAAGCTTGGTAAAGACTTGCTGTGCCTTAGGTAGGTAGACCTTGACGTAACTTTGAAATGACCTAGACCAATTATTTGATTTCAATTTTCCAATTTCATGCCAGCTTGAGCCATGATCTTCTGACTCAGACATAACTACATAGTCTTCGAAAAACTCAATTTTGGTGCATTGAGGCTTTTTATAATTGCCAGGAAGTCGGTAAGAACTATGCCAACCCCAAAAAATATCGTTACAGCTGGAATATACATCAGTGGTCCGTGTTTTAAAGAGTGTCATCGGACTTCGATCTTTTACTGCCCAGCTATTTCCGTCGGCATACATTTTGGTAAAATGCTTGTCGATAATAGTAGCTGGCAATAGTGAGGTCATTACGTTCATATTAGGCCAGCCGTTGCTATTGTGACCGATGCCAAAAATATGCCCAAGTTCATGCGAAAGTGTCAGCTTTAGCAGTTTATGGTTAAACTTTTGCCAAGCCTGCTTATCGATGTCCTGCACATCTGGAGCTAGCTCACCCTCTAAAGGAGCAATATAAACGAACCCTTTAGATTTTAGCGTCTTTAAATCATAAGTAGTTCTAACTGCGGCGCCGACGTATTCCCTAGGGTCTGAAAAGTATTCGAGCTGCTCTTTGGTCAGAAACCCGAATTGGAAATTCAGGTCGGGCATCTCACAGTTTCTTTGAAACCTTTGCGTCGCTACCCTAATTTGTCCATATGGCTCTAGGCTACCACTTTCATAAACACTATCCTCGGTAAAGTCGAAAGCATCTTTCCACTCGTTGATAGCTAACCTTACTATCCGGTGAATAGTTCTTTTACTGACTCCAAAGTTTTGGTCCACTGCTATGCAGTAGCGAATGACCTTTGTGTTTTCCAGAAACCATGGGTTGCTTTCGTAGCGTTGTATTTTCCCACCACCGCCCGAGATGGTCCCGGAGTGGGCAGAAAACGCGAATAAGGCCGTTGTGATCATTACTAAAATATTCATTTTAAAAATCTCCATTTAGATAAAATTTCCGTTTCGGCGCGCCTTTGATGATTACTATTCTTCTATATCCATATTTACTTGAATAGGATAAAGTAATAAAAATTAAACATATATATTTAGTAATACTAAACAAAAAAATGTACGAAAAAAATGACTATAAATTAATACTGTCTGAAATCATCGAAAAAAACAGAAGTACCCGAGGATTTCAGAAAAAGATGGCTGAAGCTTGTGGCTGTCATACTTCATTTCTATCACAGGTTGTGAATGGGTCGGTACATCTCAGCTTAGATCATGCCGCTGCATTATGTGACTTCTGGGCTTTTGATGATGATGACACCGACTACTTTATGAGCTTGACCATGTTAGCACGGGCAACATCTGACATATTAAGAAAAAGGCTACACAAAAGAATTTCTTTTCTTAGGAAAAAGAAGAAGTCCGTAAGTGGTCGGCTAGCTAAGGAATCTTTGAACCAACTCTCCGAATCTGCTCGCGTTTTCTATTATTCTAGCTGGCAGGTTTTGGCTATTCATGTTCTCTGCTCGATAGATGAGATCAATTCTATCGAAAGTATTTCCGAAAGATTGAGCTTATCCAGGTCTCTGGTTAAGCCGATCGTTGATAAGTTGATTAAGTTTGGCTTTTTAGGAAGCGACCATGGAAAACTGTACCCTACTAACCGTGATTTGCATTTATCGCAGGAGTCGCCATTGATTTTACACCATCATGTAAATTGGAGAAATTTTGCGATAAATAACATGCTTAAGTCTCAGCAAGATGGCATTAATTACTCTGCCGCTGCAGCGATTTCCACAAAAGATCTAAAGCGATTTAAAGAAGAAGTTTTAGACTTTATTGAATCCTTCAAATCATCTGTTATTAAGTCGAAAAAAGAAGAAGAAGTATGTTGCTTAAATATTGATTTTTTTCCTCTATAGTAATCGTGAATGAGCGGGATAAAAATACTTAGTTGCAGGCCGAAGCCTAAGCTTCCGGAGCCTTTAGCTCAATACGATCAAGTCGCTTACCAATCGCTTGAGTTACCCGGTCTAAAACAATTGCAAGTGCCACAATTGCGATTCCCGCGGTGAATCCTTGGCCGACATCCAGTTTTTGAATTCCTAGTAAGACATTTTCACCCAAGCCTCTAGCACCGATCATAGAGGCGATGACAACCATAGATAAGGCGAGCATAGTGGTCTGGTTTACCCCTGCCATGATGGTCTTGATAGCTAGTGGCAGCTGCACATTTATCAATACTTTAATTGGTGAAGCTCCGAAGGTTTGAGCTGCTTCCGTTAATTCTGGTGCCACCATTCGTATGCCGTGGTCGGTTAAGCGTATAAGAGGAGCTACCGCATAGATGACTGTTGCAAATACCGCGGGTACCTTACCAAGCCCAAAGAGCATCATCGCTGGAATGAGGTAGACAAAGATTGGCATGGTTTGTATGGCATCCAGTATTGGCAAACTAAACGAACGAACGCGATTGCTACGAGATAGTGCTACCCCAAGAGGTAGTCCGATTATTACTGAAATCATAGTCGAAACCAGCATGAGTGCTAAGGTCTGCATTGCCAGGTGCCATAAACCTAAGGCACCGACGAGAAACATACAGCTCATAACAATAAGCGGCAGCTTAAAATTTCGACTGATGAGCCAGCAAAATATACCGAGAATGATAATAAATAGGCGCCATGGTATGGTTCCAAGTAGTCTCTCAGTTGTTAATATAGTAATTCGCAGTGGTTGAGCAATCGCATCGAAGCTGTCTCCATACTCGTTGACAATCCAGTTGACGAATTTATTGATAGGCTCATCTATTTCTACAAACCATTGCTTTTGAGAGCTTTTTTGATAGTGCTCTAATGCTAAGTCAAGTTTTCTAAAGATCGGTACCGGCACCCAGGCTTTGAGCAGTTCTCTGTGAGTTCGAAGAAAATGAACTGCGGCGTCTTCAGCCGTCCGTCCTTCTTTATCTTGCATATAAGCTAGCGCTTCGCTGATGAGTTTATTGCTGGTTTCGTATGACTTTAGAAACTGTGTTGTCCGAGGTGCATCGGTGATGAATTTTTTATTAGCACCGATAAATACCTTTACTGGAGGATATGCAGTGGCTTGTTTTGGTCTTTTTTCTTTCCCAAGCTGATTCCAGATTTTCTCGTCATAGGGTGGCTCTTCAAGCATCGTGAGATCATACTTGCCTAGCAACCACGTCGGCCCCCAATAGTAGGCCACGATGGGCTCACCCTTCTGGTAAGCGGAAACAATTGCCGCAATAAGTGCTGCTCCAGTTCCTGGGCGAAAGTTCGTAAAATGTCTATCAAGGCCGTATGCCGAAAGTTTCTTGGTATTCACATCTTCGCAGGACCAGCCGAGAATACAGTTGTAGAAACGGCCTTTATTTGGCTCTTCAGGATCAAGAAACAGCTCCTTATATTTAACAAGATCATTCACATGTTTTAGGTCAGGGGCTTTTGCAGTGATCCCGCGGCTTGCATCCCCTTTTATAAGGTAAGTAGGTACATAGATTCCTTGAATAGCATCAGGAAAATTGACCCCGAGGTCCTGCACTTTGCCAGCTGACTCTAATTGGTTCCAAGCTTCGGTGACATTATCTTTCCAAACTTCCATAACAATATCGACATCACCTTTGCCAAGCGCCGTTAATAGCGGCAAAGTAGTTCCCGGGATCACTTCGACTTCGCAGCCAAAGCCTTTTTCTAGGATAAACTTTGCATTCGCGACGTGAAACGCGTCAGAATCCCAGTCAAGTCCCCCAAATTTGATCGGACGATTCAGCTCACAGTCTTGAGCTAAGGTTGGAGTTGGGGTCAGTAGTAGTAGTGTGCTTACTAATAATAGATGTTTACTCAAGTTGGTACCTATCGGCTTAAATGTTGATGGATTCATTTTATGAAATATACCAATATATTACGAATCATTAGCTGTTTTGCAATTTTGCTAAATAATGTCACTGTAGTTTTTATCAAAGTTAAGGAATGTTAACCAGTCTTTCTAGAGAACATTCCTCTCTTTAATAAGTTCACATATATGTTTTATTTTTGTAGATGCCCAAGTTTTATTTGTCTGCGTAACTTTTGGTCTCATTGACTCACCTTAGTCGCAAAAATAGAATAGAAAACTCATCATTACTTTAAGGAGGAAGAAAAATGAGGTTTTTAAAATTGACGATGGCAGCAGCTTCGCTAGTCGGGTTCACTAGTGTTGGGTTTTCGCAGGGAGTCATAACGTGGGACGGTCTATGCGAGCCAGCTACTTTTTATGTAGCAGGGGTCGACTGTTCCACAGGCTGTTCCTTAAAAAAACAAGTCAATGGTCAGACATCTACAGTTTGGAACTTCGATGGAGTAACAAAATTTGCTCAGGCAGTAGTTGATAGTGAGGCTTCAAGCTGGTTTGTAGAAAAAGACGGAGTAGCTAAAACTCCTATTCTTCAAATCAACCGTACAACTGACTGTCAAAATAATTAACCGTTCAAAGCAAAGGAAAATATCTTATGAAAAATTATGTTAAAACTATTTCGTTCGTAGCTTCTTTATTTATAGGCTCAAATATATATGCTGTATGCAGCGACTTTGAAGGCTCGTGGACTGGAACCTGCAAGATTAAAACGCCAGATACAGAAGTAGAGTTTCCAAGTGCCGTAAGTGTTGTCTACTCTCCAGATTGTAGCCGAGTATCGTTGAACGGCTTCAATGTTGCAAATCCTGGTATTCAAGATGTCCGTATCAACAAAGAGTTAGTGACTCGAGCTTACACGGTCAACACAGGGCTAACAAACGAGGGCAATGTCAGCAGTTCGGTTCACTGGAATGCTTTGGATAACTCTTTTTTGGTAGCGTCAGAAGTTTCGCTTCTGGCATATTCGGATGTGCCTGATATCAATATACGCTCAGTGCAGACAGCTCCTGTGCGCATTGATATAAATGAAAATGGCAAGCTAGTAGCTGTTACTAGGACTAAGTTCTTCGCTAGGTTGAATGGTGGTGACGAAGATAAGTTTGTAACAGTACGGCGCTGTAAGTATTCAAAAGATTAGGGTGTAGTGCTTAGCTTAAAACTAATGCCGGTTGGTGCCAAAAGCTTTAAGCTAATTTGTTGAAACTACATAAAATAATCTAATAATATTTAAAACGCCTAATTTTATCTTTTTACATAGGCTATACACGGAATTGAGCTTTAAAAAAGCTCTAAAGCTTACGAATTGTAGCCCGATAAATAAGTATCTTCACAGTTTAGTGACGATCGATAGGAGCGGCTTGATGGAGCTTCTACGGAGACGGATGGAATGTGCGGGCCTATGATGGGCCGGATTGCTATGAGGGCAGTCTTTTAATCTCCCAACCTATCATTCTCCCTTTTCTGTGATAAAAGGCGCGGGATTCTAACTAGGATCGGCGCCTTTTGTGTATTCTTCCCTAAACTCAGACAACCAATCTAAAATTTAAGTATTTGATTTTATTGTATTTTTATCTAAACGATCGTTAGTTAATTTATCGCAGTGCTTTGAAAACTGTTGTGATAGAACTAATTTCTAGTCAAAACAATAGGCTATGGTTAATTTAACAGTTTGGTTCTAGCAAGGATTTTGATGAAAACACTGATCACGATAGAAGAGATGACTTCGGCTAGAAACCAATGGCATCGAGACCGGCAGAAGATCGCGCTGGTGCCGACGATGGGTGCTCTGCATGAGGGGCATCTTTCATTGATTTCTGAAGCAAAAAAATATGCTGATAAGGTTTTGGTATCTATTTTTGTAAACCCTGCTCAGTTTGGGGCTAATGAAGATTTTTCAAAGTATCCTCGTACTGTTGAAGATGATCTAAAGGCCCTCGAGGGTTGTGAGGTGGACGCGGTTTTTTTGCCTAATGCCGCAGATATTTACCCTGATGGTTTTCAAACTTATTTATCCAACACTTCGATCTCCAGAGAGTTATGTGGCAAGCAACGTCCTGGCCACTTTGATGGTGTGCTTACTGTGGTTATAAAGTTGTTTTTGCTGACTGGAGCTCACACCGCATGTTTTGGCAAAAAAGATTATCAACAGCTTAAAGTCATTGAACGAATGGTTCAAGATTTAAGTATGAATATACAGATAGTCGGCTGTGAGCTTATCAGAGATGACGACGGAGTTGCGTTAAGCAGTAGAAATAGATATTTGTCGGATGATGAACGTAAATCAGCTTGTAGTCTAAATGCTGGGCTTAAAGCCGCCAAACAGAGTTTTGACGACGGTAATCGGGATGCAGCAGAGCTGCGCGCAGTCGCTTTAAAGGTTATAGAGGCTTCTCCAGGGGTTGAAATAGAATACTTAGAGGTTCGAGATCAACGGCGTTTAA
>JANQHA010000137.1 GCA_028282865.1 Oligoflexales bacterium | reverse complement strand
AGCCTTTCTGAACATCCTAATATTAACCTTAACCAAGCCATTTTATATAATGGTTCGAATAAGTCGCCATTATCATATGTGATGCTGCGCCTTTCGGTGAAACAAACTCGTCAGGTATACAAGGTTTTGGCAATGATGTTGCGAGAGCTAATCAATGCTGGGGCATCCGTTGATACCATGATCAATCGCAAGAGTGTCTTTGATTATCTTTCACGCACTGGCTATTTTTATAAATATAATGACCAAACTAAGGGCTTACTCACATTTTTACTAGAGTCTTCGGATCCTGACTTTCGTGATTTTGCTGCTGAAAAGATCCTTTTTAATGTCGCTCTTCTGCAAGGTGATTCTGATTTTGTTGACAAGCTTTTAGATTATGAAATTCCGGAGAAATCGATTTTTAATGTGTTGAATGCTTACCCGTATCTGAGGCTGTTGCCTTCGGCAAATATGAAACTAGTGATTGAAAAGAAGGTATCAAGCCAAGACTACCTAACTCAGTTGTTATTTCGTCTTACCACCGTTGCCTGGAGGGCCGGTGGTGCCGAGATTGCGGAACTACTAATAGATCGTGGTGCAAAGATGGAATGGGAGGGTATGTCAATCCTGAACATTTACGCTAATGCTTATAGTGGAAATGTGGAACTGGATAGGTCAAAAAGGTTAGACGACTATCTTGCTGTTTTGAAGCAGAATAGCGACATTGAGTCTTATGCTAATTACCATAGTGCAAAATATTTTGACTATAACCGGGACAGTTTTCAATACACTGGAGATAAGTTTACACCGCTTGGGATGATGTTAGCTCGCGAGGCTAAACTCTTTTGGTATTCGATGATCAACCCTAAAAATAATGACCGAATAGAGACATATCGTAAGTCTGCCCGGAAGTTTATGAAAACCTTAAGTGATTGGGGCGGCAATTTTAACGTACTACAATACATCACTGACCGAGAAGATCATACACCACTTAGCCTTGTTGCCGGTTATATGCCTTATGAGATTTCAAAACAACGGCGAAATGGTCGGATTGCACCGATTAACAATTACTTGCTAGAGCTCCTTTTGGAGTTTGGAGCAAATCCCGGTTTAGTTAATTCGGCTGAACAAACCCCTTACCTTTGGGCAAGCTTTTATGCTGAAATGTATCAAAGACTTTGTCGGCCGGGGTCCCATGCTCATCCAGAGAAAGTCGAGAATTACCAGCTAACTCTGAAAAATTATAAAACTGCGCAAAAAATTCTGGAAGCCCACCCAGATAATATTCGCTATGGCGTGATCCGCTATGACGGTGCCTATTGTAATATCCAGGGCAATAAAATGAACCTTATTATCTCGGGTATAGGTAAGGACGGCGAGCGAGAATACCGGTAGTTGCTTAGCTAGACTACTTGATTTTAGCTAACTTAAAATTGGTCATGATAGTTTGAACACGACTTATGTTTTTGTTCTTCTAACGCCATAAACAAAATGACGGAAGCCATCTCTAAATCGATGTCCACGAGCGTCGGGGTAGGAACCGTTACTACACGGGTGGACCGTGTTCGCAAGACGAAGGGGCCTAACTAGCTGAATGTAAAACACTTATTTTGCTAACCGAGCCTCATTAGGGCGTGACCAGACGAAAATAGTGAAATAAATTACAGGCAGGGTAGTTATCTTGATCACGACTTTCTCGTAATGTTATGAGCACTTGGGTCTTTAATATGATGCTTTAATGTTTGTTGGGTCAATGCAATCTCTTGTCTATGAGATTTGAGAGTGCTTTTGATTTCAGGTATTACTTCGGAATTTCTCAGTAATGGAGTGACTGATTCGGCAATGACCTGGACCTGACTCTGAATATCTTCAAGGATCACACCTTGCCGATGTTGCTCGTCCTTTAGCACCTGAATGGTCGTACCTTGGCGAAGTTGCTCGTCCTTCAGTGTCTGAATTGTGGCATTTTTTTCGATGACTTTATCAATGGTTAGCGCAAGTTGTGTCGTGTTCATGGTTTACTCCTCATAAATGCTTTGGATTGATCATACTGTTTTAATGATGCTAATGCATCGATAATTCACCCCAAGAAGAAAAATGTCCGCGGCAGTCGACAGCCGTAAAAATTAGATCGGAATTTTATTATTACTAAGCATTTGATATAAAAATTGTAATGTGTTCTATTGTTTATGCGTTCTTTCTCGTCAGCTAATTTTCCCGAAATAAGTCTATCTATTTTTCACCATCCTCGGGAGTATGAAAGATTGTACGGTGTCTTTTGTCTCTCATTTGAGCCGCAGTTTCTTTAGAAACAAGTTTAACAACTAGTTTATAAGGCCCAATATTTTGCGGTAGATCCGGCATAGCATCCGATTCAAAATACAATGTAAGGGTTGAAATAGATGAATTAAATTCTGTTCCAGCCCATCCATAAATTGAGCGAGCTATAGCGTCGAATTCTCGCTCTATAGAATTTGGGGAGATGTCTAGCCAGATTTTCTTACGACCTAGCTCGGGTTGAAGGGCATTCTCGGCAGCTGATTTAGATGAAAAAAGCTTAATATGCTTACTGAAAAAAATAATAGTGCTGACATAACCATTTGTCTCGATCAGACTATTATCAAAATAAACCAACGGATCTGATGAAATTAGGGCTTTTCTCTGAAGTTGTTCGCAAGGTGCTGGTCTGTATTTAGTTTCAGGTTCTGCTAAAATAGAGCCGGTAAAAACTATTACAAGAACAAAAGGCAGCATGTTTGGATATTGTTTCATGGTATCTATTATATAGAAGAGCTAGAAAATAAACACTTAGATTTATTATGTGGTAGTGCCATACTCTAGCACTTTTCATCCCCCGCCAGATCACTTTAAATCTTCATGTTCAATATGTCGGGTTAGTCACAATTGTTATACAAAAACTACAGCCTATAAGAGAGTGAGGCAGTCATTATCCTGGTCACCCTAGGGTTGTTCTTTTTGGTGACGTTATTTTTGCGTTTAATTCAGTCTCTCAGTGGGTGATCGAACCCATCCTTAAAATTTAATGTGAAATTTTATTTTATTTATAGTCTTAGCTCGCCCAGCTACAACAGCAAAGTACGGTTTAACTTTATAGCCCGAAGATATGAGACCATTTATGCCATCCCTTTTGGCCACAGTCCTAAAATACTTAGGATCTGATAACAGCCTTTTCTCACGTTCTGAGAATGAAGTTATAGGGGCTATTTGCACGGCCGCGTCATAACGTCCTTTTTCAATATCGATTTTATAAGTTTCGAACTCGATAACCTTAACCTTGTGATCTGACTTAATTGCAACAGCTTTCAAAAACGGGCTGCCGATTGGGGTAATAACAGTTCTTGTAGCCCAGGTCTTGTGTGTACCGTTATAAGCTCCTTTGAAATCAACGTTAGGGTTATAGCTTCGATATACCATGTGATTTTCGAGCTCTTTAAATATCACTTGTCTATTGTGCGATTTACTTTTCAATTCGGATTGGGCCTTTGGATCTAAAAATAAAGCAGCATCGACCGTATTTTTCTCCAATTGAGATAGACGAACTCCACGAGCATCCGTGACAAGTAATTTAATGTCTGCCCGTTCTCTCGAGCCTTCAGCTATAACTATATTACTTTCTAACCACTTGATTTTTTTATAGTCCTTTAAAATCGAATCTACTGCGAATCTTGGTACTGATATTAGTAGAGACTTATCTTTGCTCTCACGATTATCACTTAGTTTTGACGAAGAAAGTTTTGAAGTTTTACATCCAAGCACTAAAGCTAACAAAATAGCAAAGGCTGAAAATCTAAATGCCATATTATCCTCCGTTGTTGAAGAACACTTCAAGATACTCAATGACTGAGGATATGCTAAGGGCTTGCATAATGCAAGCTATCGGAAACCAACTAACTTTCATGGCTAGAAAAGGCGATCAGTTTGAAAACTGTGGAAGGCTGGAGATCTTCTCATATACTTGAGGTGCCGAAAGGTAGCTATTTAACAAGATTGTTTGGACATATGGCCCCCAACCTTCAAGTATTGATTTTTCTATAATTTCATCGTTACGGTGCATAATAGCTTCCTCGAGTCTCTTATAACCACTTGGATTATTCCTTTTAAGCATTTCTGTAATCTTAATGTTTATTAGATATGGGGGGGCAAAAAAGTCGTAACGTTGATCGCCTTTTGCTTCGAGCGCTATCCAGTCTTTGGAGTTTGTAGGTACTCCTTCAAAAACAGGCCAATATGACGCTCCTAGATTCGAGGCCTCAACTTCATTTTTAGTCAGAAAATAAGGGTAAGCTTTTTTGTGAACGATAGACATAGCCATAGAATCGATAACGCCCTCTTCTATCACATGAAATTTTTTTGATGTATGAGTGCCAAATGGAATAGCCATGTGTAAGGTTTCATGAGTTAGAGCGTATATTGACAGAAACCTATTATACCTAGATCGATCGCTAGCTTCGGGAGCTCGTAGGAAGACTAGGTTCGAAGATGGTTCGTAAAAGCCGCGTAATGAAATGCTCGAAAAGTCGGGGTCGCGATCCCACTCCTCTCCTTTCACAAACCGAATCTGGTTAGAGCCCACAGTAAAAGGCTCTCCCTTATTCGAAACGACGTAGCTACTAATAGTTGGTTGGATAAATTTCAGCCAATCACGCAGCTCCGGAAAATTCTGGAGCGGGATAAATGGCTTGTCTAACCATTTCTGCGCTCTTTCGGTTTTCAAACGTGCCTTGTGCTTTTCAAAGGCGGCACGATTAACGGGAGGTGGAATGGCATGAGGCTTTTGTGATGCCGCACATCTACGTATTAAATCCTCTAGATTTTCGGACTCTCCGGCCGTACTTAAGAAAGAAATGCCTACCAGTCCAACAACTAAGCTAAGCTGAACCAACGATAATTTTTTTGATACTCGCGATCTCGAAATATTATCTATTACAACCTCTCAAAAATCCCAGCAGCCCCCATACCGGTGCCGATACACATGGTCACAATACCGTACTTCTGCTTATCGCGCTTCATACCTGAGAGTAGGGTAGCTGTTAGTTTAGCTCCGGTTGCTCCCAGTGGGTGACCGAGTGCAATTGCTCCACCGGTGGGATTGACTTTGCTTGGGTCGATGTCTAAGGTTTTTAGAACTGCCAGCGCTTGTGAGGCGAAGGCTTCGTTGAGTTCGAAGCGGTCGATATCGTTTAGTTTGATGCCAGCTTTTTTAAGCGCTTTAGGTATCGCTTCAACCGGGCCAATACCCATGATTTTAGGGTCGACTCCAGCGACCTGGAAGTTTAAAAACCTTGCCTCTGGGGTGAGGTTGTGGGCTTTTAGGAAATCTTCTGAGACCACGAGGCACATCGCTGCACCATCTGACATCTGCGAGCTATTTCCTGCAGTCACAGATCCTTTGGTTTTGAATACTGGACGCAGTTTTCCAAGAGCTTCAACGCTTGAGTCAGGTCTAGGCCCTTCATCATTGCTGAGTTCTCCCGTTTGAACATTCACCGAACCATTTTCGCCGGGGGTTCGTGAGGTGAATGATACCGGGATGATCTCGTCTTTGAATAAACCTTTTTCAATCGCATTCACTGCCTTTTGATGGCTTTCGTAGGCGAATTGGTCTTGCTGCTCTCTGGTGACTTCGTATTGGTCGGCGACATTTTCTGCGGTTAAGCCCATTCCTAAGTAGAACTCTGGATGTGAGTCCATGATGGTTCGGCTACCGACGACTTTGTGACCCATCATTGGTATTAGGGTCATCGACTCAGTGCCGCCTGCTAGGATGCAGTCAGCATCACCGGTCCTAACCCGATCCGCCGCCATGCTAATGGTCTGCAA
>JANQHA010000101.1 GCA_028282865.1 Oligoflexales bacterium | reverse complement strand
GTCCGGCCTAGTCGACTAATAATTTTGGGTTGGGGACCTGATCGCCCTCAACTTGAGTCTCTAATACAAGATTTAGGACTAGAACAGGATGCTGCTCTGTTAGGTTATATTGATAATCCTTACGCCTATATGGCCCGTGCATCTTTATTCGTTTTATCTTCTGCTTGGGAAGGTTTGCCGACTGTCTTAATTGAGGCGATGGCAATAGGTGTTCCAGTCATTTCGACTGACTGTGAGAGCGGTCCAAGAGAAATTCTAAATCAGGGTTGTTATGGAAGGTTGACACCTGTGGGGGATAGTGGCTCAATTGCCGAAGCAATTTTAGACCAACTTTCTCACAAACCTCAACCTGTAGACCCAGCTTGGCTAGATCAGTTTAAAACAGCAGCTTCGGTGCAACAGTACTTGAATCTGCTAAGAAGAAACGAAGTTTCGGTGAACTAGTGCAATGTGAGGTTTTTGGGGAGAGATGGACTTATGGCTGAAAAAGCTCCTGCCATCAGCGTTATATTACCCACCTACAATCGAGAACATTTAGTATTTTGGGCAATTTCCAGCGTTCTCGCTCAGACCCATTCGGAGTTAGAACTGATTGTGGTGGATGATGGTTCTACAGATAACACTCGGGAAGTCGTCGCCAATTTTAGCGACCCGCGAATTCACTACATTCGCTATGAACAGAATGCAGGTGTATGCGCTGCTCGTAATGTCGGCTTAGATGCGGCTAAAGGTGAATATATCGCCTTCATCGATTCGGATGATGAATGGCTACCTGAGAAGCTTCAAAAACAATTAAAATTATTTCAGGAATCTAAATCCTCTGTCGGTGTTATTTATACTTGGTTGAATGTTATCGATGATTCAGGTAAAACTAAGTATGCTCGTACCCCCAAGCAGAGAGGCGTCATTTTCGGCAATCTTCTATTTTCGAATTTCATTGGTACACCTTCTACTGTGATTGCCAAGCGTGAGTGTTTCCGTGATATCAAATTCGATTCTCGCCTACGTTGCGGTGAAGACTGGGATGTATGGCTTCAAATCGCTCAGACTTACGAGTATGATTTCATACCCGAGACACTGGTTAAGTATCGAGATCACGACGATAAGAATAGAGGATCTACCAATAGTAAAGCCATCATAGAAGGCTACCTTCTTTTGCTAAAGAAGCATCATATAGATATTAGAACTACATATCAAGCACTCGGCTCATTCTCTAACCGCAAAAAAGCTAACTACCTTTTTAATATAGGTAAGAGACTAATCTGTCATGGTACTAAGATTAGCCATTCTGAAGCGGTCAAAGTGGGGAGATTCTATCTATCATTGGCTCGGACAGTTAACCCTTTTAGCATTCGACTCCTGATTAACTACACCGTATCTCTTTTCGGTGGAAAAGCCTACATACGTATGATAAGTACTGAGAACCGTGTTAAGGG
>JANQHA010000080.1 GCA_028282865.1 Oligoflexales bacterium | reverse complement strand
AAAAGGTCACAGAAAAGCTAAAACCGGCATCTATTATCGGACTATTGTCCACCGTCATACTCCTATTCGCATTTCAAGCAGAAAAACTTATTTCGGAGCCACTGGTTGTGGTTCTAATTGCAATACCGTTGGTTATCCAAAGCTATGGAATATTTGCCTTCGCATATGCCTGGGCTTACATCTGGAAGGTACCACACAATATCGCTGCACCGGCTGCAATGATCGGCACCTCAAATTTTTTTGAACTTGCGGTCGCCGTTGCTATCGGCGTGTTTGGCTTAGATTCAGGTGCATCGCTCGCAACAGTTGTGGGTGTTTTAATTGAAGTTCCGGTAATGCTTTCTCTCGTTAGCTATGCGAACAAGACAAGATCAGCTTTTAACAGGAGGATCACCGTATGAAAATTCTTTTCTTATGCGTCGCTAACTCTGCTCGTAGTCAAATGGCAGAAGGTTTGGCTCGATACCTATTTAATACGAATATAAGTATTTCTAGTGCTGGCTCTGAACCTGCAAAAGTTAACCCTCACGCCATCGATGCAATGAGCAGAATTGGTATAGACATATCATCTCATTACTCCAAATCAATTGAATCAATGCTATCAGATGATACGGATTTAGTTATAACACTTTGTGCAGACGAGGTTTGCCCCATTGTTCCAGAATCGGTAAAAAGGAATCACTGGCCATTCCCTGATCCTGCAGCGGCTACAGGTAGCAAAGAGGAGGTACTTGCTAACTTCGGCCATATTCGAGATCAAATAAAAGAAAAGCTGATCGAATTTGGTAAAGAGCATGAGATCTTAAAGGTCGGGGTATGACGAGTAATATATGCTATTACAGACCCTCGATACGACCGTATGGATTAAAATAAAACCTGCTATTCATTATCTGTTTGATGTTAACTCTATAGTAAATTACTATTTATAATCTGTATAAGAAGTCTTATGACAGAGGTTTAATCTTCTTCTCCGGAGAGCCACTAAATGACTAAATCAGAATTTGAGAAAACAGTATTTAGGCTAGAGGAAGCACTAGCTCAAGAGAAGAACGATTTTATCCGCGACTCGGTTATTCAAAGATTCGAGTTTTCAATTGAACTGGCTTGGAAAACTATGAAGAAAGTGAGTGGCATTTCTGCAACAGCTCCGAAAGATGTTATCAGAGAGATGGCAAAAGCATCCTATATTGATTCTCCCGAGATGTGGCTAGAAGCAATTGATATGAGGAACCTTTCGTCTCATACATATAAAGAAGAGCTAGCCGAAAAAGTCTACGACTTTGCCCGTAACTTTCTACCTGAACTAAAAGCAGTTTTGAATAAGATTTCAAAAAAATGAAATTCGGCTTAACTGAAACGCAGTATCAATATGTTTTAAATACGGTAGTGTTTCCACTTACCAAAAAGGGTGCAACAATTTGGTGTTTTGGTTCCAGGGCACGTGGTGACTTTAACAAGTATTCTGACCTAGACCTCATGGTAGAATCGGACACTGACCTGTCACGTGATATTAGTAAGATTCTCGAAGTTTTACAGAATAGTAACTTCCCCCTACTAGTTGACCTCGTACTACTCTCAGATTTTGCAGATGCCTATAAGCCTAGTTACATCAGAGATAGAAAACCTTTTTTAGATTAGCGCGATACTTACCGCACAAAGTCTGGTGAAAAGTAATCACATCTATACCACTACTGGTATATTTAATTACTATTTTTTTTGTATTTTTATATACCAAAAATCATTACATCAAAAAATAACTAAATAATATCAAGTATTTAACAGTAGCGACTATATGGCACAAAGATTGCGTTATAGCTTGCACCAACAATAACGTTGGCTAGCTTAGGAGGAAGTTATGAGATACCTACGAAAGACAATCTTGCCATTAGTTCTCGCTACCGGGTGTAGTAGCGGCGGTGGTGGAGGAGGCAGCAATGACAAAGACAAAGTTAAGGGAGGCGACGGAAGTTCCGTTAACTCTCCGATCTCTGATATTAGTCAAGATCTGCGATTGACAGCCGAGCATCGGGTGGAGCTTCAGCTACAAGA
>JANQHA010000652.1 GCA_028282865.1 Oligoflexales bacterium | reverse complement strand
ATACTTATAACCCAGTGATCGAAGTTAATAAGGAAGACGGATCTAGCAAAACTGTCTATAAGCCAGTGAGAGACACTGCTACTTACTTTAAAGTTGGTTATGCGATAACTGATACTCTTAAAGTTGATAACTTTTTCTACCGTCATGATACCGGCCTCTGGGAAGCTCGCGGCAACTCTGAAGGTGGCAAGTACAGTAACATGGCAAGGCTTTCTTATACGCTTTATTAAGCTTATATAATATCTAATCCAATTTTATTTAAGACCCCAAGCTTTTGCTTGGGGTTTTTGTTTAAATCTCACAAACTAATTTGAGTTCTCTGCTATAAGTAAATAAAACTTTTCCTATTAGCTTTTTACCGGGGTCCATTGCTTTGACTGCGCGGCAGTAGCATTCCACTTGTGCACGGTAGAGTTCTTCGGATTGATGAAGCCGCGTCGTCTTATAGTCCACAACAATAATTTTATCCGCTTTCGTCACAAGTAGGTCAATGGCACCTTGCACTAGCTTAGCCCCCATAAGGTGGGCAATCTCAACCTCTGCTTCGACTTTAACCGCCTGAGTGGTGAGCTCATGCCAAAGGGGACTAGCCACCAGGTTTTGATACTGAGTCTTAGCTTGCTCTGCTAGCTTGGACGGATCGAAATGCCGGAACTCTATATGATTAGCAAGAAGGCTCTCGCACAGAAAAGCTAGGTCGACCTCCCGTTGTTTGACATGCCACTCGAGAGCCTCATGGACCAATAAGCCTAACGCGGTCGCTTCTGCTAGGTCTAGTTTTTCACCGGTTTGTTCATCAGTTTGATTGGGCAGGTGGTTGGCATCGTTTAAGCCATGTGGCTGAATCGATTTGATTTGCGAGCATAGATGCTTGGGCCAACCATCTACCTTCGCCAGTTTCCTGTCCTCTTCTTGTCTGTTAGCTGGTGGTCTCGAGCAAGGCTTGGTCAACTGGTTGTCTGGAATTCGGTGGTCGATAAAGTTAACCACAGAGGATTCAGCTAAAGTACTGTTGGCAGCATTTTGAAGGTAGCCAAAGTATCCCTGAGACTCCGGGTCTTTGGCGGGATCGTAGTAGGCCGAAGAGATGAGTAGGTAGTGCTTTGCTCTGGTAAGGGCTACATAAAGAAGGCGGTGGGACTCTTCTCTCATCTCGCTATCAAATCCAGACAATACCTGTTCAAACGCCCGGTCTCTGATCGGCTGTTCGTCCTGAGTCCCTGTGTAGTAAAGCCCGGCTTGCTCTATGGTATTTGATCTAAGCCAGTAGCGGTCTCTTTGCTCCCACTTACGGCTGCTATCCACAAGCACCACAAGCGGGTACTCGAGGCCTTTAGATTTATGAATGCTCATCAGGGTTATGGCATTTTGTTGGGTCTGAGCCGGAGAATAATCATCGGAGTCTTTCAACTGAGTTAGTTGAAAGCAAAACGATGCTAAGTCGCTAAACCCTTCGTATTCGACATCTATTGCTACTTGGATCATTTGGCGGAGGTTCTCGACTGCCTGCTCACCGCTTAGCTCATCAAAGCAGTTTAGGTATTTGCTGCTAGCATCAAATCTGCCAAAAACCTCTTCGATGAGTTGATGAGGCAGAAACTGATCTTTGAGTTTGCTAAGGTCTTCTAAATGACTGACAAGCTGCGGCTTAGATTTAGCTATACCCTCTAATAGATAATTGATCCTTGCTAATGGCTGATCGCTGAGCTCACGGCTTTCGGTCAAGAGGCTGATTAATATCGAATCATCGGTATCTGCCAGTGGGCTCTTTAGAAAGCCTAGTAAGGACAGCATATCTGAAGGATGGGCTAAGTAGTTTAGTAGGCAAACTATATCTTCGACCTCGGTTTTATAAAAGTATCCTGAGCCCTGTTCGCGGACATGAGGCAGCGAAGCTCGCTGGAGTTCTTGCTCGTAGACGGCGGCGTTGGTTGCGCTGCGGTATAGTAAGACGCAGTCACTGTATTTGATAGGCCTCCAGGAAGCGGAGTCTTTATCGTAGACTGGATGGAGTTGCGGCTGCTCAAAAATCTCCTTAAGTTCATCGGCCAATTGGCTTGCTTCGGAGTTATAGGCTTCTTGGGAAGCTTTGGTATCTTGTGGAGTAAGAAGTTTGATCCAACCGCTATCGGGACAGGCAGGCTGACCGTCGATTTGGGCAGTTTGGTGCTTTGGGAAGTCCGCGATAAACTGAGAAAAAACTTCATTAACGTAAGACATCAAGAAATTGGCCGAGCGATAAGAGCTGTTAAGGGGGATCTCATTTACTCCGAACTTGGTTAGTGAAGCCGCTGCCTCCTGCAAGATCGTCGGGTCGGCTTCACGAAAGCCGTAAATTGACTGCTTGTAGTCACCGACGATAAACATCGTAGGACTGAGGTTTTGATCCTCAGATGCCAGTCCATCTCCAGCAATCAGTTCATTAGCAATCTGGCTAAATATTGACCACTGTAACCGGCTGGTATCTTGAAACTCATCTAGTAGCAGGTGCTTGGTGTTTTGCTGGATCAGATAGCGGGCGCCGTATCCGCTGTCTTCATGAAACAGTCGGTAGCATCCTTTGGCTAAATCGGAAAATTCTATGTAACCATCTTGCAACTTTAGTTGGTCGCGGATTGCTGTATAGGCATTGAATAGGCTAAGTAAAAAAGCCCCGCTTCTATCGAGTTGCTCCCGGCGAGTATTGTTTTCATAGGCGGCTAGGAGTGACTCGACATGACCGACTTCTGAGGCCAGGTCTTCGCGCTTCTTGCCCCTTAGGTATTTTCCTGAGATTAGTAGTTCTTTAGTTACGATCCCAGAGCTAAGCAGCAGCTGATAATCTTTGTGGGCAATAGCTCTAGTGATTATTTCTTGAAGCTTCGGGTTGACTTGGCTAGCGACCACAGACAGTTCGCTAGCGAACTGATCAAATAACTCGGCCTCGCTGGAGATTTCCCATGAAGTACCACCAACGTCAGTTGGAATTGGAGTCAAGGGGATCTCGCCGTCTCTGAGTTGAGTTTGCAGCCAGGTGAAGGTTTCGTACGAAGAGAGTTGATCAAACCTCTGGCGAAGGCCTAATAAACCTTTGGATGAAAACAACTTTTTTGGGATCTGCTCAAGGTCGATTTTGTTTGAAATGAAAACCTCTTTGCACAGAGCTTCCCATGCTAAGTCGTCGAAGCGTTGGCTGTCTAGTGAGTTAAGTAGTTTGAAGCTGCTTGGTAAACTACTTTCATCATTTAGTAAGTCTGAAAATACTTCCCAAGCAAACATGCGTACCCAATCCCAAAAGGTACTATCGATAGTCGTGATTCTGAGCTGCTGGCTAGCCGCCAATATAGCCTCAGCGGTTTGCCGTGCTTCTAGCGGTGGAAAGCTCGGAGTTAATTTATGACTTCGCTGGTAGAAAGTTGTTATTTTTTTTTCA
>JANQHA010000473.1 GCA_028282865.1 Oligoflexales bacterium | reverse complement strand
CAACCCAAACCAAACCCAAAAAATCCAGTGGATAGAAGGTGACCACAGTGCAAACAAATATTTTTCGATACTTCAAATTTATTATATTTATTAAAATCTGATACTTAACTGAGAACGAGAATATTAAACATCATACTTATCATATTTTATATCAACCAAGACCTTGGTTGCCACAAGCTTCTACCTTGCAACCTAACCAATCTCTGCTGGAGTCATACTCTGCATCATTATCATCCAAGTGCACCTCTCTCTTGTTCACCATTACCAAAGTCCAACTGATATATGCCACCAAGACCTGGCAAAACCAATTTGCCAAGTCTAACATGATTTATCTTTTTTAAATCTCAAGAGTCCTTGCTAAGATCTCCGAGAAGGGATGGATTGTGTTGTGGATTAAAGAGTTGAGCCTCAGCCCCTCGGCTATCATAAACCTTGGACGATGATTAATCTGGCTTACGGCGCTCTTTTCCATTAAAGTCGTTTACAATTCACAATTAAAGTTTTTAACCATATAAAATAATGTTCCTTATGTTGGTAAAATCTTTTGCAACGGTGTGCACTCTGGTAGCTGATATTTCAGTATAGTTTCTGCCTTAAGAGGCTTTCAGGCATATCCTAACGGGTGATAGCTTCGCACCATTGGCGGTTCCACCAGATGCATAAACCAGAGACCCGAATCAACGGTTCCTCTCGTACTAAGTTGATTTACTGTCAGCTACCATACTTCTACAGTGGGGTAAAACTAACCTGTCTCACGACGGTCTAAACCCAGCTCACGTTCCCTGTTAGCGGGTGAACAATCCGACACTTATCGAATTCTGCTTCGATATGATAGGAAGAGCCGACATCGAAGGATCAACAAGCCTCGTCGCTATGAACGCTTGGAAGCCACAAGCCAGTTATCCCTGTGGTAACTTTTCGAATACCTCGATTCATGCATATTATATCTCATGAAAACGAAGGATCGCTAGGCCAGCCTTTCAGCAATCAGAATACGTTTTGCATTCAGATTTTAAGGAAGCATTTGCCCTTACGCTCTACTCGATGTTTCTGGCATCGATGAGCTTCCCTTAGGGTACTTGTGTTTTTGTATAACAAGTGTGCCGCCCCAGCCAAACTCCCCATCTGGAACTGTCCTGCGATTCACGTCTCACCGAATCAATCCAATTAAATAACAAGATTTAAAGAGGAGACTCAGGCAAGAATTTGCTACACCACCAAGTGTCAGACATTAGCAACTATGAAGCAGTTATTGGGCAGACGAAACTAGTGGTGGTATTTCAAGGTCGATCGTGAGATCTCCCACCTATGCTACACCTAGTAGGTCCGCCTAAAATTCCAAACTAGAGTCAAGCTCAACAGGGTCTTCTTTCCCCGCTGTATTTGCCAAGCCCGTTCCCTTGGCTGTGGTTTCGCTCCATGGTAGGTAGGGACAGTAAGAATCTCGTTAATCCATTCATGCACGTCACT
>JANQHA010000159.1 GCA_028282865.1 Oligoflexales bacterium | reverse complement strand
GAAGCTCGATAAAGACTTCACCGATTTATATAAGGAATTAGACATCCCCTACGATACTCCTTCAAAGAAAATTGTTAATATAGTGAAAAAAGGAAGGGGTAGAAACCATCCGGATTTTCCAAAAGTCGCACAAGGTACACCCGAAGTTAAGGCTGAGGCGGCGCGGCTTTATGACCTTTATAATAAAGCCAGCGAAAAGCTGGTTAACCCAGTCAAAAGGCGAGACTACGATAAAGATCTAGCTCGGTATAACATCAAGCATAACAAGTCGGGCGGACCAGTCCTAGCTGAGCGTCAAGTTGAGAAAGACCGTGACTGGATCGATGACCTTCATACTACGTTTAGTAAGTTTCGAGACGTAATCACCCGCCGAGCTAAATCGGCCTCGTCTCGGGAGCCAGGAATCATCTTACACCCCTCTGAGGGGCTAGGTGCAGTGGAGCGCGAAATTAGGCGGCTTCCACCTCCTAATAGTTTTGACTAACGAGTCTATGATATAATCAGACAGCTGCGGATTTTAGCCGTGGGTGTCTGATTTTCGTTTAAGGTTTTGTAATGATACGTTTGATCTCTGTTTTTATTAGTTTTTACCTATTTCTTCCTCTTACAGCAGAGCTTCGGGCTAACGACGATGCTGAACAGCCCAAACAAATCGAACAGGCCCAAAGCTGTCATAAAGTTTTTACATTGCTTCGAGGTTTTAAGACCTTTGATGAAAGATTCTTTGATACCCTTTTTAACGGCAAGTCTGACGCTGAAAAGGATGCGATCTATGAAAGGCTAAAGGGCCTACGCAAGTTTTCCTGGTATGATAGGCCCTTGATTTGGTTTCATAAAAAGGTGCCGGTTGTTGGTGCTCTTTCCGCTGATCTTTCGATGAATATGTGGGAGGTTCTCATCGAGAATGAGCCCAAAGATATCTATAAAATTATCATGACACCAATTGAAAAAAATACTGCATGGAAAGCTATGAGCATTCGTGAGCGTCAGTCGATGTTACTTGCTTCATTTTATCTTATGGGCTATCACGTTTTTCATTGGGGCAAAGCTATACGGATGCGTCGCATCGCTGACATCACTAATAATTTGTTGATGAGACTGAAGGCTAAGGTTCCTGACTCTAAATTGATTGAAACCTTACATAGTTATTTTATTAAGACGACGCAATCCAGCCCGTTTCAAGTTTACATGTCACCTAATTTTGATCCGACCGTCCTTACCCGAGTCTTTAGTGAAGATTTTGCTATGTATAAATTTGCTGAGATTGTTAAGGGTGCTGGTCAGAAAAATAATATGGTCGAAGGCATTGATAAACTTATAAAAGAAGAGCAGGACCTGATCAATCAGCGTAAGGGGATTGATAAGATAAGCTCTAATATCTGGCTGGGTGAGCTTAAGAGTTTAAGAGCTTATTTAGCTAAAAAGAAAGGTTTTTGGCCTTTCAGTAATGAGGAAGTTAAAAACCTTCGCAAAGCGCGCCCATGGGGAGAGTGGTTATTTAGGCTTCCTAGAAGTCTGGGATATTCCGCTGGACAGATTTCTAGGACTGCTACTAAGTTGGCGCTTACCAGCTTTATTCTTTATAAATTAATGTATTATGGTCAGTCATTATTATTTGACATGCCGGAGCATCATAGTCCAATACCTAATGCACAGCAGATTCAACTCATTATAGTAGATGAGCGTGGGGTGACTGGCTCAGTACCTAGCCAAAAACTTCTGGATGAGCTTAAAGAGCTTCAAATTGAGGCAATTAACCTAGGCTTATCTTCAACTGATGCGGCTGTTAAAAAAAGGATGGAAATCTTAGGCAAAATCCAGAGTATAAAAGATGAATACCCCGGAATTGGAGAATTTATGAGAAAAAGTATGTTTGAAGGAATATATGAACAGTAAATTTGGTGGTTTAAAGGTAAGAGCAGCATCCCTGCTGCACCCCACAAGACTAGAAGCCTTCCCTACTTCAGTTCCTGCGGTAGACTGGAGCTCGTCTCCAGCTATGAAGGTAATTTAAGCTATTGGACCTATTAAGTAAAATTATTTAAATTTATATTAAGTCATTAGGAATATTGATGAAGTCTTTACTAGGGATTGTAGCTATTTTTATCGCTTTATATGGTGGCTGTAAAACCTTTGAGGAAAATACATCGGTTCCCGAAAGCCTATGGGGAGAGGGCGGAGCAATTGCATACCCTAATGCAGCCGCTAAAATGGCGCGTGATTTCCCAAAATCATTCTACATGGGAGACCGGGAGAAGATTCTTTTAAGGCCTATTTTTGGCGAGCTGGTTGACCAGGTGGCGATTCATTGGGATACAGTTCTTCTCGATGAATGGGCTAACAATGCTTACGGAATATCACTTTCTGGAAGCCATGCGACCGCTCAAACTTATGGCTATCGTATCTATTTCAAAGGTCCACGCACTAATTGGGACGACCGCAGTTACCTAGAGGTTTTGATTCACGAGTTGGTACACGCCCAACAGTTTATTAGCTACGGTGCTACGCTTGCGCAGTTTGGCTATGAATACTTCAGAGCGTATTACCTTGCCGGTCAGGTTTATGAAAACAATCCACTGGAGCAGGAAGCCATCCAAACTGCTCATAAGCATATTGATGCTGTGTATAAGCAGTGGAAGAACTAGATACCGCTCGCGCTTGGACGTTTATGCTGCGTTCTCGCCAAAAATGCTCCTAGCCGTACTAGTTTTGTACTGTCTTCGTCGCATTTTTTCCTGCGGCCTTGCCTAAAATCCCAATCACGACCGGTTGGCCGCTCGCGCTTGGACTTTTATGCACCGTCATGCCCAGCCGCAATAGCGGCGTACGGGCATCTGCCGAAAGATCCACGACGCTCACAAAAGTTCGCTGGGGATGACAACATCGTCATACCCAATCACGACCGGTTGTCCGCTCGCTATGGGCCTAGATTTGAGGGTATGCGCCTT
>JANQHA010000072.1 GCA_028282865.1 Oligoflexales bacterium | reverse complement strand
ACTGCGAGGAATAAAGCACCACAGTAGATATAGCTCCCGGACCTGCAAGTAGGGGAGTAGCTAGTGGAAATATAGAAATATCATCTTTGGATAGCCCTTCCTCTTTTTCTCGGTCTTCTAGTCTTTTTCTTTTGCGGTTAAGCTGCGAAAGACCAAAGGTTAGTAAGAGGATACCTCCGGCAATTTGAAAAGCTGGCATAGTTATTCCAAAGAATTTAAAAATTTTTGAGCCGCTTACGGCAAAGGAAAACAGGATGGTAAGCGAAATGAATGTAGCTTTTTTCCTAGTAGCTCGACGATCTTCTTTGCTAAACCTTTCAGTCAACGTTAGATAAACTGGTACCATAGCAAATGGATCAACGATCACGAAAATAGCTATAAAAGTATTGACGATAAAAAGTAGTTCTTCTTCCATGGGGCCGAGTATAGGTTCTTAGATGTTCTTGTCCATTAGAAATTGATTAGTTTTTTGTAAAGAGACTTATAGATGCACCCACTAATGTGATTGTCGCCGCCAAGACTCTAGTGAAGGATAACTCTATTCCGTCGATATATTTATCCCATAGCAAGCTAGCTATCATCTGGGCCGCAACTAAGCAAATAAAAACTTTGAGAGTGTCAAATTTTGCAATAGCCATGGGAATTCCCAGAACAATGATAAATCCAAATGCCCCAGGGATTAAGTACCACCAGGAAAAATCAACAAAACTATCTTTGTCTCGAAGAACAGGGCTAAGAGGGACAAGTTGGAATTTTGCTATGGCAAAGAATGCCAAGCTTGCTAAGAGATACATCACTGAGTTTAGAACCATCATGCCCGGTAGTCCCCAGCTTTCGGCGACCTCGCGGTTCATGCCGCCTTGTATAACGGTGATGGCTCCCACAATGATAGGTAGGCTTAGGTACCAGTACACGTAATCCTCCAAAACAGCGATGATACGCCATTTAGCTAAACACTCCAATACTTATGTAAATAACTGTATTTATTATGGTATTTGAAGGTAGAACTTGATTTCAGCCCATCCTTCAATAGGAACACCTTTAGCATTTTTTCTAGGAATAAAGCGTGACGACCTTGCCGAAGATAGGATTCTTGAGTCCATTCCGAAACCGACTTTCTTGCGCAGTTCAGCCTCTACAACCTGTCCCTTCTCGTTAACAAAAACATCCACGATAAATTGACCCTCCGCATCTGCATCGAGCGCCGCTTGGGTGTATTCGGGCACTTCAAAGGAGCCTTGGATTAGTATGGCATCGCTACTAAGGTTTTTCTCGAGGGCCTGAATTTGATCAGGTGACAGCCGCTCTCCTTTGTCTTTGGTCATAAGGGTGTTTCCAGCAGGGGCGGAAACAGACGAGTCCTTAACAAGTGAGTCTTTGGACAGTCCTTGGATTTTCTTGACTGGGGGTTGGTTAGGCTTCTTCTTTTTCGATCCACGCAGCTGTTGCCGTTTAGGCGGAGTTTTCTTTTTGGGTTTTGGCGGGAGTTTTTTTGCCTTAGCAACCGGTTCTGGCGGCTTTGGTTCAGCGACCTTTATAGTTACAATGCTTGGAAGCTTTTCATCAGGCTTTGGGATCGATTTAACTGTTAAAAACATTACGATATGAAGAGCTGTGGAAATGCCGGTAACCGCTATAAGTACTCTATGTGGATATTTTACGAAAGGTAGCAAAACTGTTCTTTCACCTGCCAACTATTCTCAGCCAATAAAGTCAGAGTTGGAAATTTCCATAAGCTGCTAATCCAGCTGGGTATGATCTAAAACCTCTACTTGGAATTCTACCAGAAAAAACCTAGCATAGGCATCAGTGAATATCGGATTGTTTGGATAGGATGAGGTTTTGTAAGTGAGAATTTTTTTTCTAGCGGCGTTACTGGCTGTCGGGTCAAAGACTTATGCTCAGGAGCAGACCGGTCAGTCGCAGGTTGTTAAAAGCCAGCAGCAGCAGGTGGTTGAAGAAGTTAAAGCTCATGAGATTGAGCTATCTGTGCGTTCTAAAGGCACGGGGCGGTACCTGAAACGTGCTGAGGTCAAAGTAGGCAAAGAGGTTTATTACACTAAGCCCGACGGCAAGGTGATCATTAAAATCCCCCCTCAAGGTAAGGGGCAGGTATTGGTCCAGAGGTTTGCCTATGAGAAGGAGTTTGTTAGCTACGAAAAACTGCGGGCTTTTAGCGCGGCAGATGTTTTCTTATCACCGGCAACTCCAGGCGATAATGAGGTTTACATAAGAGGCAACAAGCGCCCGGATGTGTCGCGAAAGTCTTTTGCTGGTACTGAGGCTGCTAGAGCTACTGCGAGTGGCGATCCTGCTCAAGTCACTAAGACCTTACCTGGGGTTCAGACTAGCACTTTTGGTAATGACATTGCTATTAGAGGGTCTGGACCTAATGACTCTCAGTATTTTATCGATAATTTTGTCGTGTTTGACGTGTTTCATTCGATTGGTGGTATCAGCGTTTTGCCTGATCAACTTATTGACGAGGTCGATTTTTATGCGGGGGGGTTCGGCCCTCAGTACGGTAATGCCACTGGTGGTGTTATTATTTTAAGGACAAAAAATGAGGTGCCCGAGTACCCAAAAACTGAGTTCCGGATCAACCTCCCATTCTATTCCGCTCTTTACCACGAGCGCCCAATTGATGATGCGAGTTTTGTTGCCACATCATTTCGCTATAGCTATCTGCAGTATGTACTTCCTTATTTTATACCAAAAGATGCCGGTGCTACTGTCGTTCCTTATTTCGGCGATATACATACCTTGTATCACAAAAACTATGAGTCAGATGGGTACTTCAAATTACTAGCTATGGGCTCTCAGGATGGCCTAGAGGCTGTTTTTAACTATGAAGATGCCGCGTCATCTGAAGGCAAGTCTACCATCGACATTTATCAGGGTTTCGCGACGCTGGGTGCTGAGCGGTACAAGCCTCTGGGATCTGGCTGGAGCTTAACTATGTCACCTCAGATTTATTATAATAGAGCTGACAATGAAATCTTCGATGACAAGTTGAAATGGGATTTTCTCGTTTATCGGGCTCATACCGAGTTTAAAAAGAAGCTTTCAAAGAAAGAGTTTATATATTTGGGGCTTGATCCCGGCTACGCCACCTTTAGCACCGACATTGTAATACCGGCACCAACCGATGATCCTTTTTTTGACTTCGAAGAAGCTCCAAGAAAGGTCTCAAAAAGGCGCCGAGATTTTGGTTATGCTAGTGCTTGGGCAGCGGTCGATAAACAGCTCGGCTCGCTGATACTAACTCCGGGGCTTCGGTACTATTACGATGGCTATTTGAAGAAAACCAATGTGGTAGACCCTCGACTGGCAGGTCGATATGAGTTTAGTGACGATCAGAAACTTAAGGCCGCATTCGGTTTGTACTCGAAGGCTCCAGAGGGTTACGAGTCTGATTCGATCTTTGGCAATCCAGATCTCAACTACGAGAAATCAGTTCATTATGTCCTTGGTTTGGAATCGCGTTGGAACGAAAAGTGGGAAACTGATCTTCAGCTCTATTATAAGAGAATCTTCGATAAAGTGGTCTCCGATAGAGAAACCGCATATTCTAATGACGGCTCTGCTAGGAGCAAAGGAGTTGAGTTATTTATTCGAAGAAACCTTACTGACCGCGCCTTTGGTTGGTTGTCTTACACTTACTCGCAAACAGAGGAGCGTAATAATGACTCAGAGTCTTGGAGGTCTGCTGAGTTCGACCAAACCCATGTAGCGGTGTTGACCGGAAGTTATCGGCTGACTGCGACTTGGGATTTTGGATCTAAGCTGAAATATCAAACCGGAAATACCTACACTCCGATCAGCGATAGCGTTTATAATGCCACCTTAGACAAATATCAGCCTCGCTTTGATTCTGATGATGTTAATAGTAAACGGCTGCCGGACTATCATCAGATTGATCTGTTCTTCACAAAAGACTCTTTATTCAATACATGGAAGATGTCGTATCGGTTTGGAGTTCAATACTTAGCTTTTACTAAACAAGTTTATAGCCGGTCTTATAATTACGATTATAGTAAAGAAGAAGACTTTAGTGCTCTACCACCAATTCCTTTTGTCGAAGTGCGAGGTGTATTATGAGGTATGTTTCATGGGGTGTAGTTTTAATCAGTCTATTTGGTTGTAATGAAAGCTCTGATCGTTTTGAGCAGGTTCTAAGTCTTAGAGCACTGGGGATCGCAGCAGACACCTTTGTCGCTATACCAAATAGCACCGTGAATCTAACCATTCATGCTGCAGTACCTAAAGATAATGATGTAACAGCTGAGGTTTATCAAGATGCCCAGAGCCTCTATGCCATCTTAGTGCCTGATTTAGAGTTGGTAGACAGCGGCAGTTATACAGAGTATGACAATTTTCGTCACTATCAGCTGGCCGCTCGGTTTGTCGTCCCCGATGAGGATGGCCTTAGAGCTTTAGGCTGGGACGGTAGTTCGGCGTTGCTTCGGTACGGAGTCAGTCTTTCGGCAGCTGGTAGAACTGAGAAGGTGGTGGGAGACCTTGCTTTAGATACTGCTGATTCCGATGCTGCAGCGATAGCTTGGACGACTCCCAGTATCTCTTCAGTTGAGCCCGCGGTTGGTACTACGCTAGGTAAAGGTAGTGAGATTGATTTAAAGGCGGTCGTCGAGGTTGGCGACGACACCTATAAATATGGTTGGTTTGTCAGCGGCGGTGAAATTGATAATCGTCGTTCGTTGGATACCAAGTGGAAGTTGGATGATAAATCAAAACAAAACCTGATATTGACCGTGAGAGGAAAGGTATCTAAAGCTTTTAGTATTGAAGTTTTTGAGTATGATGCTCAGTAGTCAGTGAGGAGTGGGTCATGTCTAAAATATTAGTTATTTTTATCGGTTTTCGTTTTGCTCAGTATTTGATTGAAAAATATCTGTCCAAGCTAAATCGCAGTTACTACCTTAACCCTGCTCGGCAGCAAGAGGCAATGCAGGCTCTAAATATAGACCGGAATGATATGGACCTGGCTTTGGCTTATTCCACTGATAAATATAACACCGCCCAATGGTCTGGGTGGGTCCATATCACAGTTCTAATGGTGTTTTTAGCCACCGGTTCTCTGGGAACAATAGAAAATCTAGCTAAATCATATAGCGGATCTAGCGAGATTATGACTGGAATGGTGTTTTTTGCCATTATTGGGTTACTGATGATGGTCTACAGTATCCCGTTTAGCTATTACAACACCTTTGTGATTGAAGAGCGACATGGCTTTAATAAACAAACTAGAAAAGGTTTTTTTGTTGACTTGTTGAAGGGCCTGGCTATCGGTGCTGTTTTAGGGGGTTTGATACTCTGTGCGATCCTTTATATTATGAAATACACTGGTGATCACTGGTGGGTGCTTGCCTGGATTGCTATGAGTGGTTTTAGTATTTTGACCGCTTGGCTTTATCCGACTTTATTAGCGCCTCTTTTTAACAAGTTCAAATCGCTAGAAGAAGGTGATTTGAAGGATCGGATATTTAAACTTGCCGAGAAATGTAAGTTCGACGCCTCTGGGCTCTTTGTGATGGATGCTTCGATCCGCTCTTCACACGGTAATGCCTATTTCACTGGAATGTTCAAGAAGAAGCGAATCGTCCTATTTGATACCTTGGTAGAAGCTCTTAAGGTTGATGAAGTGGTCGCTGTGCTTGCTCATGAGCTAGGGCATTT
>JANQHA010000052.1 GCA_028282865.1 Oligoflexales bacterium | reverse complement strand
GGCGGCGAAACCGCTGCTTGATTCATGGCTAAAGATGAAACGCGCGAGGCCGTTGCCAGTAATAACATCGGCATTTTCAGCACACGCTTCGTTTGCCAACTTTATCACTGATGCTATTGAGCTCCAGACCTTAGGCTTAGGTGATCGAGACTTAGCCTGGCATGAATATACTCACTCTGCGATGTATCTGCACTTTAACAACTGGCTAGGACCCGCGGGATCGACTTTGCACTTGCTGTGGCTACCATCCTGGTTCGTCGAAGGTTTGGCTGAAGCACTCAGTGTCAGTATCGGCTCAGATGAACAGGCCTCTATAGAGCGTTACCACGCGCTCACCGGAGACTGGCCGACCTACGAAAGGCTTCACAGCCTGTACAATGAAAATAGTTTCGGCTACCGAGGCTACGCGACCTCGGGGGCATTCGTCGCTTATCTTCTTAGGAATCACATCAAAGATCGACTCCCAGAGTTACTCAATGATTTCTTTCATAACTCTATGCCTTGGCATTGGCCGTATTCTTTACTACCGATTGAAGGTGTTTTGCCATTTGATCAAAGCCTTAAAAAAATAACCAATAAAACGGGACCAGAGCTATACAAAGAATACAAACAAGCAGCAATGGAACATTGGCGCAAACACACCAAGGGACCATTATTTCAAAAAGATACAGAAACCATACACTACATCATTAGCAACCCAAACTCGATTCAAGTAAGGGGTGATAGGCTCTATGAAGTTTTCTTAGAGCAAGGAACCTACTACGATAGTGAAATTTCCCAAAACAAGAAAACACCACTGAAGTTAGCCCCCCGCTTGTCAGGTCATGGAAGGGTTATTCAAGGGGACAGTAACTTCTATGCAATCAAAAAAACTAGTCAAGGTGGTACAAAGTCGTTTCAAATAATCAAACGGTCCAAATTCAAAAAATCAACTCTATCCGAGCGTAGCGGTCATTTACAAAAGCTTTTTAAATTCAAAGATCAACTCGTATGGTTAGAGCATTCTTACGAGCGAACTGCATTATGTATTAAGTCGCTTCAGTCAAGTGGTAGTAAGGTCACCTGCCCCATCGAACGATCACAACCCCATATCTTGTCAGTTATTGGTCAAAGCAATGATGCCGATGGCAATACCCAAAAGATATGGCTAAGGGAAACTACTCAGAAGATTCTAGGTGATAAGCATAAAATCATCGAATGGACCCCACAAAATACCAGTGGGAGAACTATGGCATCCAATTTAATCACAAAACCCATAAGTATCACTATGTCATCTGAGAAGTTATGGCTATTAACTGCAGAACGTAACAAACGGATCATTCAACAGATAAATTCAAGAGGAGAGTGTCTGGCTAGTTATCCCATTGCTGATTTACCTTTTGGCATATACGGGCTGAGTGGTTCACGGCTTGCAGCACCGGTTTTCTCGGGAGCCGAGTACAAGCTTGTGATAATTGACACAGGCAAGATGAGAAAGACATCATGCAATGCACCTACCCCACATACATCACCTTTTTTAGCAGCATTAAACCAGTCAGAACAAACTTCACTGACAAAATCTCTTGAGTTGGCATCGACTTGGCATGGTCGACCCGCCAATCAAACAAGTATCATACAAGAGCAACACTCGGACCATCATGCTGATGTCCAGAAGTTGACATCAGTCCCTGCCAAGTGGCACCCTCGACCGATTCTTGCCGTGCCGTGGCTTGGCTCCGATTCCGATGGATTGCAATTTGCAGTACTATCTGTCCCACTGATGGATCACATGCAAAATGAGACAGTCAGAGCCTATGTAGGTTACGGGCTTAACAGCAGGTTTCCGCATACCGAGCTAACTTTCTCGACTACTAGGTTTTGGCCGAGGTTTTCACTTGACCTATTTAGGTATCAAACCTGGAATGGCCGCTACCTCGTCGATGACGAATACGAGTTAGCTTACTTAGATGAGCGCGGGGTCCGAGTCAGTGGTGATATCTATTTGCACCGCAGCAAAACTAATATTGAGCTCGGAATAAAATCTTCTTTCTTAAAGCCTTACATCGGCCATCGCCGTACAAGAAGAGGGCGGATAAATGAGCCCTACGTGGAAATCAGCGATCAATCTAACTTTGTAGGCTATACCTGGAGCAACACTCTCGTTGGACGCGTTGCACCGGAATCGATGAATGAAAGCTTTGATTATAATACATTGGGTTTTAGAAGCAGCCTAGGTAAGGGGTTTCATTTTTTAAACTCCCATGCAGATGTCAGCGGAAACCTCAGCCGCACCCGAGGTAAAAAACGACGAGAGTTGATGCAGGTTTACCGACCACTAAAAGTTTATGTCCCCGGAAGCGGAGGCGGTCTAAACAACCTTAACTTCCCAATCATCGCTAACGGCGGCCTCTTTAGTGCAAGGTACGGCGAAACCCAAGCAGAGGTAAAAGCCGCCTATAACTTTCCCATCATTAAAGACATAGACACCCTAGTTAGTTTATTTTATCTGGACTCAATCATCTTAAGTAGCTTTGTAAACCATGGCGGCGCTTGGAACGGCACATCTCCTAACTCCGATGACCTAATCACAGCCCATGGCTACAACCTAAATAGCCTGCTCGATATAAAAGGGGTCAATTTTAATGTCGGTTTAGGCGCAGGCCAGGTGCTAGGCTCACCTTTTGAGTTTTATGCTTCATTTTCTTTTGAGGCTATTTTAGAGTGACCCAAAAAGAGAAGGTTTGTAATTTAAGCAACTGATATCAATAATAAATCCATTGTATATTTTATACCCACTACGCCAATCACGTGATCGCCCAAATATAAAGAGGAATAATTTGTTACGCAAAAGTTTGAAGGTTTATTTGTTTTATTGATATTCTATAGAAGGACAATTGCAAGCAAACAGGTACCACTATGTCAAACAGATCAGCTTTACAGGTCGCAAATTGGTTCATTGAAAA